>CAZFAK010000043.1:0-15255 GCA_964517045.1 uncultured Spirochaetia bacterium
GAGAGGCTGCTTGAAAAGCCGGCAGGATTATCATCTTCGGGCCCTGTTTCATCTTCCTTTTTACAGGAATTTATATTAATAAAAAAAGCGCCTAACAGCATCAGGCTGAAAAACACGCTTATATTTTTTAATTTTATCTTCATGCTATGCTCCTTTATTTTTTCATGGGCAGCTGAGCCGGTCCAGAGCGTTGTGCAGGTAATTAGCACGCTGTCCCATCCAGTTGCCGTAATAATTGTGGGTCTGATCCAGACCATGTACAAGTTCCTTATTTATTCCGTCCAGGCTTGAGGTTTTATCTTTTGAACTGCTGCCCGGAGCTGTATTAAGATTATTGTCTGTGCTTTTACGGCAGCTGTTGCCTGCCGCAAGCAGGAGTATAAAAAGCGTTGTTAAAACAGTGCTTCGTTTTTTTATTGAAAAATGCGTATCTAATTTTTTTAAAAAGAGCATACTAAATTATATAGTGTAATCGTTTGCAATGCAATAAAATAAAACAAAACAGGTTAATTTTAGTTTTATTTATAAAAAAATCAGACTTTTTTATAAATTTATATATTTATAATAGAATTTAACTATCTGTACTTTCCGCTATTTACCTATGGAGAAAACCGGGCAGGACACCGCTTCCGCTTAATCAGGTTCAGCGGTAAGACCGGTCTTTATCAGAGCCGAAATTGCTGTGCTTGAAAATCATGCCGCTCCATTATATAGTTACAATAATTAACTACAGGAGTACAAAGTGCAGGATATGTTAGTCAGACTGTATGATCTGCCGGAAATGACGAGCCTGGAAAATAAATTACAGCAACAGCAAATTATAGTACGGCATGCGCAGCCCTGGGAAAAGCAAATTCTTTGCGAGTGGCTGGAACATCATTTCAGCCCACGCTGGGCCCGGGAGATTGAAAAGGCTTTTAGTATGAACCCGGTTTCCTGTTATCTGGCTCTGGCAGCAGGAAATTTAGCCGGTTTTGCCGCTTATGAATGTACCTGTAAAAATTTTTTTGGTCCTACCGGAGTATCACCGCGCTGGCGCAAAAAGGGTATCGGTCAGCTGCTGCTTTTAAAAGCGCTTTACAGCATGCGGGAGAAGGGTTATGCTTATGCTGTTATCGGCGGTGTTGGCCCGGCTGCTTTTTACGAAAAAAGAGTAGGAGCCTTTATTATCCCCGGTTCAGACCCCGGCATTTATACTCCTGATATAAAGGCGGAATAAAATTTGCAATTTATTGCTGATCTGCATATACATTCCAAATATTCACGTGCTACCAGTAAAAAACTGGATCCCGAGCATCTCAGTCTATGGGCGCTTAAAAAAGGAATCAAGGTAGTAGGCAGCGGTGATTTTACTCATCCCGGCTGGATAAAAGAACTGGAAGAGAAACTGGTCCCGGCTGAGCAGGGACTTTTTCGTTTGAAAAAGCAGTATATGCTACCCGAGGAAAAAAAATACCGGGCAGCGGGTTCCACCCGTTTTATGCTTACAGCTGAGATCAGTAATATTTATAAAAAACTGGATAAAGTTCGTAAAGTACATAATCTTATTCTAGCTCCTGATTTCAAGACTGTTAAAAGAATACAGCAGCAGATAAAAAATTTAAACGGGAATATTGAGTCGGACGGCCGGCCTATCCTGGGACTTGATTCCCGGGACCTGCTGGAACTGGCTCTGTCAGCATCGGATAATATATTTTTTATTCCGGCTCATATCTGGACGCCATGGTTTTCCATGCTGGGCTCCAAATCCGGTTTTAATAATGTCAAAGAGTGCTATGCAGATCTTACTGACCATATTTACGCCATGGAAACCGGTCTTTCATCTGATCCGCCTATGAACTGGATGATTAAATTTCTGGATCAATATACCCTGGTATCCAATTCTGATGCCCATTCACCGGAAAAACTGGGCCGGGAAGCCAACCTTTTTGATACGGGTCTGTCCTATAACGAAATAATTGCTGCTGTTAAAAAAGGTAGAGCGCCTGAATTCGGCGGTACAATTGAATTTTATGCAGAGGAGGGTAAATACCATTTTGACGGTCACCGTAAATGCGGTATTGTCTGGGATCCGGCCACTACACGCGCATTTAATAATATCTGTCCTGTTTGCGGACGCAAGGTTACCATAGGTGTAATGAACAGGGTAGCTCAGTTGTCTGAACGCAGTCAATTGCCTTCACCAGCTGAACGCGCCCCCTTTTTTTCAGTCATACCCTTGAAAGAAATTCTGGCTGAAATTACCCTGACTGCTCCTAAAGCACGCAAGGTAGAGCACTGGTATGATAAAATACTGAGTAAAGGGGTTTCCGAGTTTGATCTGCTGTACAATCTTCCTTTATCAGACCTGAAAGAGTTTTGCGGTGAACTGCTCCTGGAAGGTATCAGCCGTATGCGGGCTAATAAAGTCTATATCAAGGCCGGTTATGACGGTGAGTTCGGCCGGGTAAAAGTTTTTCAGACCGGAGAGACCGCTTCTTTCGCTTTAAGCGATTCACTTTTTAGCGGCATGGTAAAAGATTTTCCCGGGCCGCCGTCCCGGCCCCTGCTGGGAATGGATTTTACTGAATACCGCAATGTTAAAAAGGACCATCAGAGCCAAAAGCGTGCAGCGCCTGCTGCTCTCTCTTTAAATGAACAGCAGCAGCAGGCTTATACCCATCTTTATGGCCCGGCAGTAGTAACTGCGGGCCCGGGAACCGGTAAAACCAGGGTACTTACTGAGAGGATAAACTATCTGCTGACCGGTAAGCAGGTAGCTCCGCAGGACATTGCAGCTATTACTTTTACCAATAAAGCTGCCGGTGAGATGAGGGATCGTCTGCAGAAACGTATCGGCAGTAAACATTGTGCTGCTCTGCATATAAGTACTTTTCACGCGCTGGGCCTTAAACTCTTAAAAGATTATTATAAAAATTTTAAAAAACAACAACTTCCTTTACTGCTCAATGAAAAAGAAAAGCAGATGATTTTAAAGGGAGCAGGCTGCAGTGCTAGTGAACTCCATAAACTGATAACCGCTTTAAGTATAACCAAACAAAAGTTAAAAACCGCTGCAGCTGTTAAAAATAAAAAACTGGCCCGTTATTTTATTCTTTACCAGAATATATTAGAGGAAAACTCACTTATGGATCTGGATGATCTTCTCTATCAGACGGTCAAGGCTTTTATATGTACTCCGGCTTTTCTGCAAAAATGGCGCCGGAATTTTAAATGGATCCTGGTAGATGAGTATCAGGATATAAATTTTGCCCAGTACCAGCTGATCCGGCTGCTGATGCCTTATGCTGACAGTAATCTGTTTGTTATTGGTGATCCTGACCAGGCTATCTATGCTTTCCGCGGTGCTGACCGCCGTTATTTTACCCGGTTTACTTCCGATTACCCGGCAGCCGCTACCTACCGGCTTTTTTATTCTTACAGGTCAACCAATAATATTCTGAGAGCTTCCAAAGAGATGCTCAGTGCGATCAGCGGTAAAAAAGAAGCTCTGCGCGCTGCGGAAAAAGGGGTTAAGATTGCGATTACTAAGCAGCCTACTGCTCAAAGCGAGGCGGAGTGGATCGCCCGCACAGTAGAGAAAAGTATCGGCGGGGTTGGCTTTTTCTCTTTTGACAGTCAGGTTACCAACGGTGATTTTGATAAAAAAGTTGATTCTCTCTCTGATATAGCGGTTTTGGCCCGCACCCATCAGCAGCTTAATATTATTAAAAAAGCGTTTCTTGATCATAATATTCCTTTTCAGATGGCTGCCCCGTCTGCTTTTACCGCAAGTGCGGCCTGGGAAAATGTTTTACTTGTTTTTAAAGCCTTAACTGCGTCTGAGCATAATTTTTTTGAAAAACTGGTACTGCAAAGTAAAATTTTAAATGAGTCACAATATAAGAAACTGCAGCAGCAGCTTAGCCATAACACGGCCGCTGCTGTTGTGCAAACCGTCATCAATTTTTTACAGCCGGACAAGAAAGAAAAAAAAGATACGGCAGCTGAACTGGTTAATATTGCCGGACGTTATGGTAACAATTATCGTAAATTTTTTGAAGATATTTTACTGCGCGAGGAGACCGATCCTCTTTCCTCTCATACCGAGGCGGTTTCTCTGCTTACTCTGCATGCAGCCAAGGGACTTGAGTTTAAGGCTGTATTTATCAGCGGATGTGAACAGGGTATGATACCTTATACGTTTTTCAGAAAAAAAAGTGATATTGATGAAGAAAGAAGGCTGTTTTATGTAGGCATGACCCGGGCCAAACGTTTTTTATATTTAAGTTATGCTTGTAAACGGCTAATCAGAGGTAAAAACCGGCCAATGGTTAAAAGCTCTTTTTTACAAAGTATAGAAGATGATCTGCTGGACGAGCATAAGGTAAAGGCAGGCGGCAAAAATCGCCGCAAAGCGCAACAGCTGCAGTTATTCTGAATTACAACTTTACATTATCGCTTTTTATGTTATATTGTATAGACAGGATTTAATATGCGTTTGTTATATACCCTTTTAAGTATATATGAAATTATTCTGATCATTCGGGTGGTAATGTCCTGGGTCCATCCTGATCCTTATCATCCCTTTGTGCAGTGGATCATCAAACTGACTGAACCGGTACTGGCGCCGGTCCGTTCCCTGCTGCCGTCAAACAGTATTGGTATTGATTTCTCCCCGCTGCTTGTTTTTCTGTTAATCCATCTGATAAAAATTTTTTTTCTGAGCGGAACTGTAGTTTACTAGTAATAATCTGCTAACTGCTTGCCTGAAAAAATATGCCCAAGAAAGGACTTGAACCTTCACGGCATTGCTGCCACATGGACCTGAACCATGCGCGTCTACCAATTCCGCCACTTGGGCTTATTTACCTAATTATAACATTGTTATGGTTTTATTAAAACTGTCAGAGAACGGGGATCGGTCATCTTTTCATATTCATAAATAAGGGTTTTGCTGCTGTTAGTTATAGAGGCTTTGTTTATAGCAACACTGGCGCTGTCAGTCCAGTAAAGCATGTTATGGACAGGATCCAGGTCAAGTCCCAGAGGCATATTCAAACCGCTTATAATTATATTATCAAGTTTTGATCCATCAGTGTTACAGCCCTGGATTTTGCCGAGACCGGCATCAATCCAGAAAAGCCTGGCTCTGGTATGTATAATTTTAAAGGAGACCGGTTTCTGCAGTCCGGACAACAGATTTTCCGTAGCGGTTTCACTGTCCAGTACAGTACGTTTCAGGATGCCGCTTTTATATTTTACCCAGAAAGCCAGGCGGGTGCTGTAATCAACAGCAAAAGCGTAGGGATCTATTATACCCGGCAGTTCCCAGCTGGTTCTGTTTCTGCCATAGAGATCGGTCATGTGTAATACTTTTGAGGCCATATTCACCCAGAACATTTTTTCCGCTTTTTTATCTATATAAAATCCCAGTGGTGCAGCTTGCGGCAGATTGATAACTGTCTGCCGGTTGGCACCGTTCAAGTCACAGCTGTAAACAGCTCCCTTACTAAAGTCATTCCAGTATAATTTGCCCTGTTTTTTAACTACAAACAGATTAATTGGATGAATAATGTTATTGGTAATCAGATGGCTGAAATTTTTTCCGTTAACTCCAATAGAATCTATGCGCGGCGGTTGGAAATTAATAAAATAGATAGTGCCTTTAATTTTTTTTCTTTCTTTTTTTATCTCCAGCTCCTGAAAAGGTATAAGCGGTTCCTCATTAAAGGCAGTGATTGTATTATCCCCTGCGGCTGCTGCTGAACCAGTACTTCCCGGGCCGGGCCGGGGTGAAGCTTTTTCAGCAGCCTTTGTAGTATTAGTTAAGGTTACAGTATTGGTTTTGGTATAGGTAACTGATTTATATACCAGATTGGTTACTGTAACATGATTGGTTTTAACTTTACGTATATAATTGGTAATATATATTTTAGTTATGCCGGGAGATGCATCAGTGGCGCCGGCATTGGTGCTGCGTGCTATGTTAATAATATTGGTAAAGGTTAGCAGATTGGTACGGTAGATTGTATTAGTTAAAAAGCGGTTATAAAAATTGGTTTCAATATATGTTTTTTCTACTTCATTGGTTTCATAATAATAATTGGTAATATGTTTGATTTTTTTTACTATTTTATATTTTTTGCGGTAATTGGTTTTATAAACAGTAACCGTATTTGTCTGAGTTAATGACTCTTGTTTTGGACCGGGTACCGGGCCGCAGCCGCATATGAACAAGGCAGCTGTTAAACTGAAAATTTTTTTTAACAGTGTAGATTGCATAATTATTATTTAATAAGAAAGAGTTTACGGTAAAGTAATCCTTTTTGGCGGTTATTGATCAGGACAATATAAACACCGGAACCGGCGGGCCGGTCATTTTGATCGGTCTGGTCCCAGGTAATGACATTATTTTTTGCGGAAAAAGTATAAGGTTTATTAATTTTTTTTATCGTATTACCCCGGTTGTCAATAATGGTGATAGCAGCGTCTTCATAGCAGTTGATAAATGATATATATATTGTCTCGCCCCGGTTTGCAATGCGGGGATAAACGCGGATGGTTTTAGGTGAATCCGGGTGCGGACCGCTGTTTTGGTTGGTAGTTAAGATATACAGACCTGCATTATTTAATTCAAAACGCAGTATGTTATCCATACTGCTTCCTCCGATAAAGAGCCAGCGGCTGCTGTTATCCCGGTATATACGGCAGTTAGTGCCGGGGCTTAAATTATTATTGGAAAAATTTACCGCAGCCATAGCCGGTTTGTTAAAAACCAGTCCGTCTGGTTTAATCCGGTAAATAAAATTGCTTATGGAGTAAACACCTGCCGGCGGAGGGGAAAGCAGCGCCGGTTGTGTTTTTTCTATCCGGATAACGGTTTTGCTTTTAAAACAGTTTTCCGGAATGTAGAGTTTGAAAGTATTATCTGCTGTGGCAATACATCCTCCGTCCGGGCCGATAATTTTGCCGGTTTTAAATGACCAGGAATAGTTGCTGCTGAAAAAACGTCCGTCTGAAGATTTTATATCAGTTGTCAGGACACAGTTGTAGTATGTTTCCTGTTCCAGGTCATAGCCTGGACTGAAAATGATCTGCTGCCGGGCCACACTGTAGCTGATATTGCCCTTGATACGCATACCGTCATTACGGAAAAGCTTGACTGAATTACTGTTTACAGTTGTAGGGTCAATAGCATTGGAAAATCCTGCCGTAATGTTGGAGACGGGGTTGATAAAAAAAGTATCTGCTGCCGGTAAAGTGTATTCCGGAAAAGCTAAAGCAGGCGCGGTAGTAAAATGCCAGATGAAATTGGTTGCCAGAAAACTGCCGTCAACCATAACTACATCCGGTGTTACTACAGCAGTATAATAAGTATCAGGCAGAAGATTAAGTGCGGGCGACATTATGAGGTTACTGCCCGGAAATGTGGGCAGAGAAACAGTAGCAGGCACTGTATTGGTTTGACTGCCGTTGGTATAATAGAGATAAAAACTGCTGTTATTAATACCTTCACTCACATTTGTTGTAAAAAAAATATTAATATTGGTATTTAAAGGAATATTTTGGGAAAGGTCCGGCGGGTAAAAGTTGGTCGGGGGAGCAAGCGCTTCAGCAGTTGTAAATTTCCATTTTTCCAGCCGGCCGAAAGGCTGGTTGCTTATATTTTCCAGCTCTTTGGTACAGATTATTTCGTAGACCCGGTCCGGTTGGAGAAGTTCTGCCGGCGTTAATACAGCAGTAGAACTATTGGTAAAAGATATAACCGTAGGAGTTACGATACCGGTATTAAAATTACGCAGATAAAATGTTTCCGCTGAAAAAGTGTTGCTGTTCATTTCGTTTTCAAACTGTACCCTGATCCGGGCAGCCAGGGGTATCTCCGAAGAGTCGGGCTGGGGATAGCGGGAACTTATGTAAAAAGATTCTACAGTAGAAAAATTGACCTGCAAATTGGTTGCTGCGTGGCGGTTTAATATAGTTTTTACATTGGAAGATATCACCATCGTATAATTACTGCCTGCTTCCAGCACTTCCAGGATAAAAAATAACTTCATTAGGCTGGTTGCCGGTGCTGAAATCAATACTTATACGGTTAGCCAGGATATCAGTCCCTTTATAGAAGTAAAAGTTGCCGTAATTGTAAGCTGAGCTGTGAAGGTTAGTAGGAAAGTTAAGCACACAGCGTGGTTTTAGATCCACAAAAACGGCGCTGTCAACAGGCAGAGTATTTATTTCGACTGCGGATAAAGGGGGATAGGTCTCGAAATAGTAATGCCGGTTACTGGTAAAATGAATATTGTCAGCAGCAGTAGTAAGACCCGTAGTAATGATAAGGAGATTTACAGTTCCCTGACCCAGAGAGAGCAGGGGAGTGACGGTAAGCTCTTTGGTGCCGGTTGTGTATTCCAGTACAGTAAAGAGTTTATTGGTTTGCGTACCGTTGACAGCTGCCAGATAAACATTATTATCATTTACAGTTGCCTGGTCGAGCTCGTCTTTGAAAATAATATTAAAAGTGTTTTTTTGTTGGTAAAAGGAAGCGCCGTTTTCCACTTCATTGGATAAAATAAGTTCATAGCTGAAGGTCTGCGTAAGGGGCGTACTGGTATTGCCTGCTCTGTCCACACTAAAGGCGCTCAGGGTAATGTCAGTATTTTTATTAAGTCCGTTGATGGTATAGGGAGAAACAGCGGTATAGCTTAATGCTCCGGTATTGTGATTGGACAGCATGTAGTTGGAAAAACCGGAAAATGTTCCCGGGTCATTGCCCTGGAGATAAAGATCAGCACTGTTTTTTTTGATGTTGCTTACTGTAAAAGAGGTGATCAGCGGCGGCTCGTTGTCAATCAGAACAGGATAGCTGTTGGTTGCTGTCTGTCCGGGATCACTTTCATTACGGGCAGTTACTATAATAGTATTGCTGCCGTTACTGAAGAGAGCAGTATCGGCATTTGTCTGCCAGCTCCAGGTCAGGGAGGCTGTGTTGCTGAAAGGGGCCTTGGAAAAGCCGTAGCCGGGAAATTTAATCATAATATTGGTTACCGGGGCATAATCTTCACTTATAAAACCCTGTAGCAGAGTAACACCCCGTATCCATTTATCTGCCGGCGGTGTGATAGAACCGGCCGGCATAGGAGCGGTGTTATCAATGCGGATATTATAGGAGTTGGTTTTACTGTGCGCCGGTACAGCGTTATTTACGGAAACCAGCTCTACGGTATTGATGCCGTTAGTGAAAACCGTTAGACTGTTTAAATTGGTTTCCCATGTATAAGTGCCCGGACTTATTAGTTGAAAGTTTACAGGCCGGCTGGTTATGCTGCCGCCGGAAAACAGAATATTGGTTATGGCTGCAGCATCCTCGGTGTTGGTTCCGGCCAGATAAATATCACCGTTATGCCACTGGCCGGGAGCCGGAACTATATTACTGCCGTTAAACGGTGCCGTATTATCAATTTTTATCTGGTAGCTGTTGGTTGCTTTCAGAGCGGGCAGGGCATTATCTGCTGCTATTGTGGAAATATTGTTGATACCGTTACTGAAGACAGAGACAGTGTTAATATTATTGCTATGCCAGCTGTATATATCCCCGCTTACATGGTTTACCGGCAGTTCCCGGTAGCTGTCACCAGGCAGACGCAGTTGTATTGCTGCCAGACCGCTGTGTGCTTCCGTAACGTTTCCGGACAGGGAGAGCAAACCGCGGTGAAAATCAGAATCAGAAGGAGTAATTGATGGTGCGTTAACCGGCGGGTTAGTATCAAGTAAAAGCAGGTATTTTTTGCTGTTGGTTTCGTTATTGGTATTTACAGCATAAACATCCAGGTTATTAGTGCCATTGGAGCCGTAAATACCGGAGTCAATGGAGTTTGACCATGTAAAATCGGAGCCCGGAATGTTGGTAATGATGCTGGTATTGCTAAGCAGGGTACTGTTTATATAAAGAGCGACGCTGCTTATACTGTTACTGTTCTCATATATATTGCCGTAGACGGTAATTTTATTATTATACCAGTTGGAACTGCCGGGAGAAAAAACTGCCGCAAAAGAGGGTACAGACCATAGCGTACACAACATAGTTGTAATTATCCATAAACCTGCTGTTTTAATAAAGGTTAGAACGCTGTTCAGCGCCATTTATTAAACTCCTTCATTCCTTCCTGCCAGGATCTAAAAAAACCTTTATTAATAAGGGTGGTTTCCACAGCTATCCATACCTGTCCCTCTTTTATAATGTAATCACCCGGATCAGCAGATACCAGTTCTGCATTTGCCGCAGCTACGCCGGTGTTGAACATCATAAAAATATGCCCGGGAATATCAATAACAGCAGTAGGGATAGCTATGCTTTCCAGCAGGGAACAGAAAAGCACCGAGGTGTCATCACAGTCTCCTGTTTTAAGCTGTAAAGTTTCCACCGGGTACTGAATGCTGTCGATCAGATTTTCTTTCTCTTTACTAAAGGCAGAGTTAGGGTCATGGACGTAGTTAATACCGTAAACTTGTAATGCATTATATATCTGCATAGCTTTCTCCAGGGATTCGGGTAGAAAAGAGGAAATATTGTTTTTGTTTAAATTAACAGCTTTACGGGCAAAGGCTTTAACCTGTTTGTTTTTGGGGGTTACAAAAGCGGCTATTTGCATGGGTTCATCCCAGGTCATAGCGTTTTTTTCATAAACCAGCAAAGAGCGCAGCAGTTTTCTTTTTATTACTCTTTTTTTATAAGAATAACTGTAGATAATCTGAGCCTGTAACGGTTTATCGTTTTCCATTTTTTTTATACGGTCATTAAATACTGCATAAAGCGGTATGCTTTGGCTGCTTTGGGGACGGATAGAAAATTTTTTAAAGGTAGGTGCATCCATAAGTTCTTTTATATATAAACCTACTTCCAGGGCCAGACTCTTGTCAAGATTGTTTTTTAACTCTATATAACCTACCGGTTTTTTATTATAGCCTTGGGCCAGGGAGCTGAATAAATTGTTTACTTCACATTTGGTGGATTTGATAAAAGCTTCTTCAAAACCGAATTTATAGGAGAGGGAAAAGCGGTGATCTGTTTTGAGATCTCTGGTATAGATAAAAGCATAATTCAGGTCAAACTTGAATATATAAGCTCCCAGGCCAAAGGTTATTCTGGTTTGAGTGCCGTAAGGTTGTTTGGGTAATATAATACCGCTGCGCAGAGCCAGTACGCGGGAGAAAGGGCCTTTGCTGAATTTTATCTCGTTTTTGTTGAATATTTTTTTTAATAAACTGCGGTTAATATTAAACTGCACTCCCAGATTACATGATCGGCGGCTAAGGTCAGTTTCAAAGAGTATTGTATTGAAAAATTTATAGGAAATACCGAAGTTATACTGTAAGGTATATTTTTTTCCGAATGCGTCCGGAGCAACACTGTAAGTATTAAACAAATCAGTGCAGTAGAAACCGAGACTCAGAGGCGAGAGTATTTTATTAATTTTCCGGGCACTGAAAACATCAAAGCGATTATAAATAATACCCAGATTTAAACGGAAACCGGTATCAGCATATTTTTGTTTGTTGTCATATTCAGCTCTGGTTATAGCAGTATTCATTACCCCGCCAATATAAAGGCCGGGAATAAATAATTCCCGCGCTGCTCCCAGTACAATTTTATGTACCTGGTAGGAAAGTTCGTTATCGTTAAAATAGTTGAAAGCATAGCCCGTGCCGATATTAAAGTAATTAAGAAAGGGCGCTGCATAATAAATATATCCGTTATTTATACCGGTATTAAAACTGTTGTTATAGAGAAGAGAGAATTCCCTGAAGTAGATAAGGCCGATGCCGGCCGGATTGAAATTTAAACTGTCGCTGTTATGGGCAACAGCAGTACAGGTATTTCCGCGTCCGGCCGGGGCAGCGGAAATAAAGGGCACGTCGTAACCGGGAACAGCATTTATATATGAAAAAAGCTGTAATACAATTATAAGAATATAAAAAAAAGAATGGTTCATCAGCAGGCATGATCAGACAATGCTAATCAGCAATTTTATTGATAATCGCTGTATCCGGACAATCTGATTGAATGTCACGTTTAAGACGGCGAGCAGCGCGCATCTCGTCAGTATTTACCAGACTGTAATATTTGATAATCTGGGCCTGCCAGTAATAATTGCTGTTTTCCGCAAAAGGTGTATCCTCAAGACAGGTCAGGATATCAGCAAAGCGGGAGAGAAAAAAAAGAGCTGTTATTTTGGCATACCGGAGTGACTCTTTAATTTCCTGATTGTCGGTTTTATTAAGGCCGGTTGCGGCAGCTTTAAGGGCATCCTGATACTGGGAGAGTTCCAGATAGCACAGGGTTATCAAATCCATGGCTTCGCCTGTTTTATCCGCGTCAGGATTGGCTTTTATAAAAGATTTAAGTTTTACAATAGCTTGCTGGTATTGCTCCTTTCCAAATAAAATTTTACCCTGCTGCAGTTCCTGAACGGTGGCCTTCCGGCTTTCAGCCGTATTGCCGGCAAATTTGGGTTTAAATTTCATTTTTCCTTTTTCACTTCCGCGTACGCCTGCCACACCGGTAGGAGATGTCATATTATATTTGTCTTTTTTACTTAATTTAAAAAGACTTTGTATCAGAGTGGTTTTATTCCGTCCTTTTTTATTGAGCAGCGCTACTTTGATGTTTTTATCAGCCCCGATACGGGCAGTACTGCCGTCCGGCAGTCTGACTTCGGCCCAGGAGTCACTGTAGGTTTTTATGAAGTTGTTTTTATCAAGTTTGGCTCCTGTCTGTGCCGGGCTTATTTTTTTACCTGCAATAATTTTAACGATCCCTTTTGTTTTCAGTATGGTGTATTCACCGGCTGTTAATAAAGCAAGGGTCATTATCAATGCAATAACTTTTTTCATTTTTTTTCCTTATAATAATTTTCTTTTATTTTATAATTTATAATTTTACAACAGGTTTTATAATTGAGTTTTATTCGGCTCTTTTTTTTAAAAACTCATTATACTCTTCTTTGTCCAGAGCCGGATCAATCATTACTGCTTTAAGATAATATTGACGTGCTTTAGCATAAACGCCCATATCATAATATAAAAAAGCCATGTTAAGCAGTACGTCCGGATCATTTTTGGAACACTTAAGTGCTTTTTTGTAATAAACAGCTGCCTGGTTATGCTCGCGCTGCAGGTGCAGTATGCCGGCAATATTGTTATAAATGTCGCTGTTACAGTCAGCCAGGGAAGCGGCTTTTTTATATGCGCTCAGCGCTTCTTCGTAAAAGCGTGCTTTACTGTATAAATTGCCGGCCTTTAACCAGCCCTCTGCAGTGTCATTGTGTTTAACGAGGTTGTTTACTTTTTGTTTTAAAGCTGTTAATTTTTTTTGTTTTAAAACGGCAAGTTCTTTTTTTTGTATTACTGCTGCCTGAGCGGTAAGTTCATCAGCCAGCAGCTTGCCGCTGTTAAAAGAAATATCAGCTGAGGGGTAATATTGCCAGGCACGGTGTAACTCAATAATATTGAGTTTGTTTCCTGTATAAATGAAACAACTTATTGTTATAAACAGGATTATAATTACAGCTGCGTTAAATTTCATATAAATATTTTCTTCTTAATTGTATCTAAGATTATGATAATTAATATACTATAGTTTAGGGCAATTGTCAATATTTATAGTAAAAAATAAAAATAAAACAGCTTTTTTTGCTTATAAAAGTATAAGCATAAACAAGCATCATATTATAATATCTTAAAAAGAAATCCGGCATTTTGCCAGGCCTGACTGTACGTTGACTAAACTTTTAATTAATTATATAATATGCCTGATTTTAGCTGATAATAATACAGGGATCTATTTTGAAATGGTTTCATAAACCGAAATACAAAACAGTACGCAATACCAAGGCCAAGCCGGTACCCACAGGGCAATGGATAAAGTGTCCGTCATGTAAAACACAAATTCGCCGTAAAGAGTTAGCTGATAATTTATGGGTCTGTAAGTGCGGTTTCCATCACCGTATCGGAGCTAAAGACAGATTAAAAATTATTATTGACAAAGGAACATTCCGGGAAAAGTTCAGTGAGATCAGTACGGCCGACCCTTTGAAGTTCAGTGACGCCAAAGGCAGTTATGCGCTGAAAGTTAAAAAAACTATAAAAAAGCTTGGTATCAATGAGGGTATTATTATCGGCTCCGGACGTATAAATACCATACCGGTTGTTATCGGTATCATGGATTTTAAATTTCTCGGCGGCTCCATGGGTTCTGCTGTCGGGGAAAAAGTATATAAAGCCATGCAGCTTGCAATCAAACAAAAAAAAACGCTCATTATTGTTAGTCAAAGCGGCGGTGCCCGCATGCATGAAGGGATACTCTCTCTCTTGCAGATGGCTAAAACCTGCGCCGGACTGGAGCTGATGGAAGAAAAAGGTATTCCCTTTATATCTGTTTTAACTGATCCGACCACAGGGGGGGTAACTGCATCTTTTGCTTCTATGGGTGATATTATTATTGCCGAACCCGGAGCTTTGATCGGTTTTGCCGGACCGCGGGTAATTGAACAGAACATTAAACAAAAACTGCCTGAAGGTTTTCAGCGGGCTGAATTTTTACAGGAACATGGTTTTGTGGATTGTATATCGTCAAGATCCGCTTTAAAAGACAATCTAACAAAATTTTTAATATTTTTTAATAATTAATTCTATTAGGAGCTTATATGGCAAATTTAACATTTACAAGTGTTGACAAAATTTATGAAGGAAATGTTCAGGCTGTTACCAATTTTGATCTTGACATCAAAGATAAACAATTTGTAGTTTTTGTCGGTCCTTCAGGTTGCGGCAAATCCACCTCTTTACGTATGGTTGCCGGATTGGAGGAGATAACCAGAGGGGAAATTAAGATTGGAGAAAGAGTTATAAATGATATACCGCCCAAGGACCGGGATATTGCAATGGTCTTTCAAAACTACGCCCTCTATCCCCATATGACAGTACGTGAAAATATGGGTTTCGGGTTAAAACTGCGCGGTTATCCGAAAGCAGATATTGAAGCGCGGGTACGCGAGGCTTCTGATATTCTCGGTCTTGACGAATTGCTTGACCGCACGCCTGCCGCCCTGTCAGGCGGGCAGCGCCAGCGTGTTGCTATGGGCAGAGCTATTGTTAGAAAACCAAAGGTATTTTTATTTGACGAGCCGTTATCCAATCTGGATGCCAAACTGCGTGTAAGAATGCGCGGTGAGATATCCAAGCTTCATACACGGCTGCAGACTACTTTGATCTATG
>CAZFAK010000044.1:0-15150 GCA_964517045.1 uncultured Spirochaetia bacterium
CTTCTTACTGCTACTGTGCCTATATGCTGTCAGTAAACTGGCAGAATATAGGCACAGTAGCAGTAAGAAGACAGCCGCAATTCACTTTAAAAGCCCGCAAACTGGCTTTAAAAAGCATTCGTCCCCTTGATTATTTCCGTCTCTATTTTCCGGATCTGGATATCTCCCTTAAGCAGCTTAAAACCATAGCTGTAAATAAGCCTGATACGCATACCTACAGCCTTCGTTTTGCAGCAAGTCAGTTTCTTTTTGACGGCGGGCGCAAACTGCTCTCCCTCAGAGTAAACAAATACGAAAACAAAATGGCCGGTAAAGAATTACAAAAAGAGATCCGTACCTTCAGGCAGCAGGCAGTCAAAGCTTATATCAACCTGCTTAAACTTAAACAGGAAATAAAAATCAAACAAAAACAGCTTGCCGTATTCAGTTCCAGCCTTGATATAGCAGAGGTAAAACTGAAAGCCGGCACGATTACCAGAGTGCAGCACCTGGAGATCTTAAGTAAAAAGCAGCAGGCCTGCCTGGGCCTGTTCAGCAGCCGGCTTGCTTTCACTAATGCCCTCAGCTCTTTCCGTAATCTGCTGCGCCTGCGGCCGAAAGAGACCTTGTCCCTGCAGGATAACTTTATCACTAATATTACCGTAAATAAACCCTGTCTGGACCGGACCTGGTTACGTAAAAATTTTATCAGAGAGAATACTGATTTTAATAAAAAAAAAATTGAACTTTTAAAAGCCAGAAAAGCCCTGGTTTATAAAAAAAGAAGTTATATTCCGGAGCTGAATCTTAACTGTTACTATTCTTTAAACGATGATCAGTTTATACCCCGGGATAAAAACTGGGGCATAACCGTGGAAGCTGCTTTCAACATCGGCCCGGCCAGTTTTGGCACAGATCTCAGTTATATTAAAGAAGACAACAGTCTTCAAACCAGTACCAGTGACAATAACATAACCGAAATAAATAAAAATAAAAACTGGCGCCGTAAAATTAAAGTAAGTAAAATCGCTCTGCGCCAGAGACAGCTGGCTTATGCAGACCTGAAGCGGGAATTAAAAAACCGGTTTAATCAGGTATTAAACAACCTTAACCTGTCCTACCGTATGCTAGAGCAGATTAAACTTAAAATAAATATTGACCGTAAAAAGTTAAAAATAAATAAAAAACAACTGCAGCTGGGCAAAATCACTTTCCGCGATTATGCCGAAGATCTTACCAGTCTTACTGTTCTTGAAATATCCTATTATGAAAAGGTTGCCGCCTATCTTAACCAGGCTAACAAACTGGAAATAATGCTGAACCGGCCCAGAGGCAGTCTGAAACTTTATACCTCTTATACCGGAGATAAACATGAATAAAAAAATATACGGAGCAATGTTTGTAACTGTCCTGTTTTTTTCAGGACACTGCAGTTTGAAAAAGAAAACAGCTGACAATAAACCTGAGCCCCTCCAGGTAAAAACCCACATAGCCTCTGCCAGCCGTTATACCAATTTCATTAAAACCGGCGCCACACTTGCAGTTAAAAAAAAAGCCAATATATCAGCCCCGCGGGAAGAGGTTATTACCAGAATGTATGCTGCAGAAGGAGAACCGGTAACTAAAGGCCAACTGCTGTTTGTGCTGGACACCCAGACCCTGCGTCTTAAAAAAGAGCAGCTTCTCGCTGTAAAAGATGAAGCTGCCAAAGAGCTGGAAATGGCCCGGGCAGAACTCAGGGAAGCAGTCAGAAACTGTGAAAAAAAATACTACTCCCTGCAAAAAGAGCAAACAGAACTTAATTTAAAAAAAATTAATTTTTCCAATACCAAACGTATTCTTTCCAACCAGGCAGCAGTTTATAAAGCCGGAGGTCTGGCCCGGGAAAAACTGCTGCAGCAGCAGCTCCAGTATTATAATGAACTGAAAAACCTGGAAAAAGACCTGGCCCAACACCGTATAAACAGTATCGGCTACCGTGATCAGGACCTTGTAAAAGCAGGTCACCCCATTCCGGCTGCCCCGGAGGAAAAAATAAAACTGCTCTGCCGTCTTAATACTGAGCCGGAGAAAGCTGCCGTAGACAGTGCGCATATAAAAGTGGTTAATGCCGCCTCCCGGATTGCCTCTGTTAACCACCTGATCAATAAAAGTTATGTACGTTCTCCCTTGACAGGCGTGGTAGCCCGCAAAAATTATGATACCGGAGAAAAATGCAGCCGCAGTCAGCCGGTATATACAATTATCAATCCTGACACACTGTATGTAAGCGCTGCCCTGCCGGAAGAGCGCGTCCCTGTGATAAAAAAGGGACAACCGCTTCATTTTAAACATACCTCTTTTCCGGCGCAGAGTTTTTTTTCCAGTATTTCTGTTATAAGCCCCCTGCTTGAGCAGCAAAGCCGCAATTTTTATATCAAAGGAAAAGTAAACAACCCCGGGCATATCCTTAAAGCAGGTATGTATGTAAGTCTTAAGATATTGATAAACACCAATGCCCGGGACATCCTGGTACCGGAAAAATACCTTTACCAGAGACAAGATCAGTCAGCACGCATCTTCTGCGCGGAACAGGGCAAAGCGGTAAGCCGGGAGGTTACGGTAAAACATTACCAGGGTTCACTTTTCATAGTTCAAAGCGGAATTAAAGCCGGCGATAAGCTAATTTACAGTCTTAACCGGGTACCGCATGAAAATGACATAATAAAATCACAGCCGGAACAGCTGGCAGCTACAGAGGACAGACTGTAATGAGATCAGGCCTGCTTATAATACTGCTGTTGTTTTTTTTTAACTGCAGCAGCAACCTGCTTGATTTTACCAATCCTGTAGTAAACGCAGTAACCCCCCAGCCCGGAGCTTTTTTTATCCCTACCAATACCGCAGTAACCATTAATTTTTCCGAAAGCATGAACCGCAGCAGTGTCAGAAGCAGCACTATACTGTCCAAAAACAGCGAAGATATTTTTTGTGTATTTTCCTGGCAGCAGCATAAATTATTCCTGGAACCGGAACAGGGACTTGAGACCGGTAAAAAATATAATGTTATACTGAACACAGATGTAAAAGACAAAGCAGGGAACCATCTGCGGCAGGAATATACCTTCTGTTTTTATACCAGGGGTCCTATGGGCCGGCTGCGGCTGATTTCCAATAATATTAAGCAGTATTACAATTTTATACAGCAAAAAACCAACCTTGTTTTTTATTTTTCCCGGGAACTGGATCCGCATCAGGAAAAAAACAATATTTTTACCATATCCCCTGCTTTAAACGGTGAATGCAGCATTGTTTCCAACCGGTTTATATTTCACCCCTGTTTCAGCTATGAAAATAATACCAGATACAAAGTACTTATCGCGGCCCGGTGCTGCAGCCGGGGGTATACGCCGCTTTTAAAAAACCAAACCTTTTATTTCCATACCGGCACTGGTGAAAGCGGAGCAAAACTAAAGGGAATCTCCACAGCAAGACGTAAAATAAGCAATACCAATTATCTCTGTTTTTCCAATATGGAAAATACGTTGCGCACAGACAGTAAACTGGTATTTATTTTTTCCGGCTGTATGAATTTAACGACTGCCGGTGCAGGTATATCATTTACACCTGATATAAGCGGTTATTTTTCCAGGCCCCTGTCCAACATACTTCAATACAATCCCGCAGCCAAACTGGTTTACGGTATCCGCTATAAAATCAAACTGACCCCTGAACTAAAAAGCTGCAATGATGTACCGCTTAATAAAGAGACCAACTTCTATCTTAAAACAGAAAACCGGCTTGATTCCCGGCTGGTGTTAAATACGCTGAGCAAGTTTAACGGCACCAGACTCACAAGCAGTAACATCAATAATATAAACACAGCCAGCAATCATACTTCCCTACTCTATTTAACGTTTACCCACCCGGCGCAGTCCGCCATGGATATTACCACTGTTTACGATAACCTTGTTTTCAGTTTACAAAACGGCAGTAACGCTTCCTACAGCGGACAACTGGCAGCAGTCAGTAAAAACAATAACGTTTTAAAATTAAAAATAATTAATATTGCTCCCGGCAATCATTATCAGTTAAAAATACAGGGAGGCGAAAGCGGACTGATGAATATTAACGGCAATCACCTGGAAAACGATCACTATTTTATTATAAGGTACAAGTGAAAATGAGATACCTGTTTATATTTTACTGGATTTCTTTTTGCTGCAGCTGTTATCTGCCCCCGGCAGTGGCCGGGGTAACCCCTGCAGCCGGCAGTTCCAATATAGTCAGTAATTCAGAGATTACCCTTACCTTTACCCAGCCGATGAACCGCTTGACTGTGGAAGAAAATTTTACGCTAACCAAAAACAAACAAACATCAGTAAAGGGTATTTTCCGCTGGCAGGCCAGGCAGGTCACCTTTACACCGGAGCAGTTCCTGATCTACGGCAATAAATACTATATAACTGTTGGAGAAAATGCGGAAAACAGCCGTGGAGTTGACCTGGACAGCAGTTTCAGTTCAATGTTTACTGCAGGCAGGATTTTATCCGCTTTCCGGCTTACCTACTCTTCTTTACAAGGCATAACCAACCTTACCAACCGGCATGCTCCGCTCTGTTTTAAATTCTGCCGGCAGATCAGGCTTGATAATTTTATAAAAAATTTTACGGTTAATCCTGCTCCTGCCCTGAACTTTTTTCTTACCAATAACAATACCGCAGCCGCGGTTTTTTTTACCGCTGAACTGCAGCGGGGACAGCACTATAAAGTTAAACTGCAGCAGGAGATGGGGGATATCTACGGTAATACCTTAAACAGCAGCCGGGAATGGCATTTTACGGCCGGGAAACATTTTTACAACTTCCAGTTAAAAAAGGTTTTACTGGACTCAGGTACACCCTTAAAAGAGGACCGTATTATAAGCAATGCTGCTTTGGATACAGATTTTCGCTTTGTTTTTTCGCATGCTGTGGATTTTACCTCCTTTATAGAAAATGTAATTTTTGCAGACAATTTACAAGGGGAACTGCTGCAGACAAATCCGAGCAATATTATCTTTACCCCTGACCGGCTTACCGGAGAAAAACTGTACACTGTCAGAATAAAACCCAACCTTAAAGACAGGCATGGCAATCTGCTGGGCCAGGAAAAAATTTTACGCCTGTTTACCGGCGCGCCGCAAGCTTTGCGCCCTGTGCTTACCAAAATCCTCAGGCAAAACCAAACCGAAATAGAACAAAACGCTGTCCTTACCAACTACTATGCTGCTTACAGCAACCTGTCCTTTGTTTTCAGTCAGGATATTGACCCGGTATCAGCGCACAGCGCCTTTACGCTCAGCTATACTATGGGAACCAATATTATTGCCGGGCCGCAGATAACTGCTCTTTACTGCCGGGATGATACTGTAACGATTGATATGACCAATGTTTTTCCGGGCAATACCTACTGCGTAAGCATTGCTGCCGCAAACGGCAGCGGATTAAGAGACCGGCGGCATAACTATATTAAAAGCAATTATAATTTTTATTTTAAATTCTGAATGAAAATTATCCGTTTTTTATTAAAAAATTATGTGTTCAGTGTCCTGCTTATGGCCGGTATATTTTTATTCGGGCTTGCAGCTCTCTTCACTCTTAAAATTGAACTTTTACCGGCAATAGACATCCCCCGCCTTACAGTGGTTACCGCCTACTCTTCCGGATCTGCTGCGGAAACCGAAAATCTGATCACCCTTAATGTGGAAGAGGCCCTGTCTGCGGTCAATGGTGTCAACTCGGTACGTTCCGTTTCCCTCTCTGAAATGAGTATAACCGAACTTTCCTTTAATTACGGTTACAGTTTAAACCGGGCTGTAATTGATATCAGAAAAAAACTTGACTTTATAAAAAACAAGCTGCCGCGGGAAGCTGAACGGCCGGTAATCATACGGGCACCGGATGCAGCCGGTACAATACTGACTATTGCCGCAGTTAACACCGGCCTGCCGGAGCGCTTCTTTGCCCAAGAGATACGTAAAAATATTAAAGGGGCCTTAAAACGAACCGCTGGAGTCAGCAGTGTTACGATAAAAGGCCTGCGCCAAAGGCAGATCCATATTAAAACCAAACCGGAAAAGCTTAAAGCGCACAACCTTACTATAACCGAACTCTCCCGTTTAATAAGCTCCCATAATGCCTCTTATCCGGCCGGAATGATCAAATTAAAAAATACCGAAATACCGGTAAAAATCAACGCTGCCATAACCAATATCCACATCCTGCGCAACCTGCCCCTGCAAAGCGGGAACAACGGGGCTGTTGTGCAGCTCAAAGATATTGCTGCTGTAACCTATGGTAAAGAAAGACCTGCAGACTTTGCTTCCCTTAACAGCAAACCGGTTGTACTACTCAAAACCTGTAAACGGTTCCGGGCCAATACCCTGGATGTTTGCCGGCATGCCTTTACTACCATTAATAATTTAAAACAAAAATATGAGAATAAAATCAGGTTTACGATAACCTATAACCAGGCTGATTATATCAGCCGTTCCCTTAAGCAGCTTATAGCTGCTTTACTGATAGGTATTCTGCTGGGATTTGCGGTTTTATATCTCTTTTTCAGGGATTTGGCTACGGCACTTTTAATAACCGCAGTTATTCCTCTCTCCTTTTTTATTATATTTCTGTTAATGTATATTTTTAACATAACTATAAACCTGATTACCCTCGGCGGCATGGCTTTAGGTGCAGGAATGGTTATTGATGCTTCCATACTGGCAGTTTATGCGCTTTCCGGAATAGATTTCAGCCGTAAAAATATTATTGACGCCATGCTGCATAAACTAAAAGTCATCTTCCCTTCTATCTTTACCTCTGTTCTTTCAACCATAGCGGTTTTTATACCGGTTATTTTTTTAAAAGGTTTAATATCAGAGGTTTTCCGGGACATGGCTCTGGTTATTATATTTTCCCTGAGCGCGTCTCTGATCATTTCCATGTCTTTTATACCGTTACTGTTTTATCTGTTTAACACAAGGTTCGCTTTTTTTAAAAAAAAAATATCCTTTACAGCCCATAACCGGGCAGCTCTTTTCTGGTCTGACCAGGCTGGTAAAATAAAAAAAAATATTTTCCTGAAAACAGTACTGATATGCATACTGTTTATCTCCTTTTCCGTCTTTATAGTGATCGATAAAAAAATAATACCTTTTTGCGAGACCAATGTTATGAAAATCAAAACCAAACTGCCTGCATCAGTGAACATAAATACTGCCCGGAGAGCGGAAAAAGAGCTGGCAGAGCAATTATTAAAGAAAGAAACAATAAAACATATATTCTCAACCTGCGGCCGGAAAGACAAAAATATAACTGCTTTAAATAAGTTAAAGGATAAAAATATTATCGATACGAAAATTATCTATAAGGGCAATTATAAAAAGATAAAAAAAACAGTAACCGGTATAATCAAGGCACATTTCCGTAAAGAGTATCCGGCCGCTTTAATAACCATAACTCCCAGGCAGCCGCCTTTTACGCAAACACTGCAGGTCAATGAGCAGGAAAAATATATTACAGTCTCTAAACGCCGGGAACTTAACCGGCTGCTTTACAGCAATCAGCAGCAAAATAAAAATTTAACCGAACTGGAAAAAAAGGAGTTTATTAAATTTAATAATATAAAAACCGCCTCCTTGCAGATTACCAAAATTTTCTGCGCCCGGGAGCTGGCTGCCCATATTAAAGGAGATAAAAATAATTATATTATCGCCGGAAACAATAAGATCCCTCTGAAAATATGGTCAGGCGCAGACCAGTTAGATGATTTGCAAAATATTCCCATCAAAAACAGGCAGGGCCACTATACTTACCTCGGCAATATCAGCCATACCTATAGCAAGATGGTCCCCAAAGCGCTTTTCCGGGTAAACGGCCAGGCAGCAGCGTTGCTTAATAAAAAGCAGGCCGCAGTGTTAAAAAAAAAAGAGGCGGACTCTGACCGTTTCCGTCTGATGGATTCGCTTAATCAGCGCGACATAGAGCAGTCCTATCAGAATTTTATTATTTCCTTTCTTATCTCTCTCTTTCTGGTATATATGGTACTGGCTGTCCAGTTTAACTCTTTTAAAAAGCCCTTTTATATATTTTTACAACTCCTGCCCTGCCTGAGCGCTGCAGCCTGGGCCCTGTTTTTAACTGACAACAGTTTAAACCTGTTTGCTGCTATCGGCATGATCATCCTGACCGGTACCATTGTTAATAATGCTATTCTGATATATGAAGAGCTCAGACGCAGCAAAACCATCAAGGCGGCTATTAAAAAAAGGTTTCTGCCGGTAAGTGTTACTACAGCTACTACTGTTCTGACAATGCTGCCGGTAGCTCTTAACAAAACCGGCAATGAATACAATGCAACCATTGCCTTAACCCTGGTTACAGGCATAGCCTTTTCCTACTTTACATCCCTGGTAATTCTGCCGGCTTTTATGAAAATAAAATGAAAAATACAATTATTTACTTTATAAAAAAGCCGGCAGCTGCTGCAGCTCTTGTTATTCTCATACATGTTGCCGGTATCTACAGTTTTTTTACGGCCCGGCAAAAAATTCTGCCCGGAGCGCCGAAACTGATCTTTACTGTGGAAACACGTTATCAAAACTATGCCGCTTCCCTGGTAGAGAAAATAATTACCAAACCCCTGGAAGAAAAATTAGCTGCCCTGCCCGGATTAAAAAACATTTATGCCAGGAGTGAAAACGGAAAATCAGTCATATTTCTGAATTTCTATCCCGGGGCCGGCTATATCAGAACCCAGCTATACCTTTATGAAAAGATCGCCTCCTTTGCCGGAAATATACCTTCTGACTGTGAGAAACCGGTAATTAAAAATTATGATCCGGAAGCCAAAGCTGATTTTATATTATCGATTACGGCGCCGGAGTATGATAGCAAACGGCTTAAAACTTACTGCCAAAATAAACTTATACGTAAGCTGCAAAAAATACCGGGTATTGCCAATGTAAAAATGTACGGGGCCGGGCAAACAGAGAGCCGGATTTTAATAAAAAAAGAGTATCTGCAAAAGACCGGTATAAATTTTAAAGAGGTGCATCAGAGCATCCGTGATAATATTTTTTTTAAAAACTGCGGTTACGCCATATTTCCCAAAACCGAAGCTGCGGTTTTAATAGACAGAGATATCAAAAGCACAGCTGACCTGCGTCAACTGAGACTAAAACTCAAGCACACAGCTGCCAGACTGGCTGATGCTGCCTGCATAAAAAAAAAAAACAAAGAAAGACAGAATGTTACTTTAATGAACGGCTGTCAAAATCTCATGCTCTATATCCATAAAAATGCCCAGGCTTCCCTGTTGCATACCGGCAAAAAAGTAAGCCGTTTATTATCCGAATTTAAAAAAAATTCTGCAAAAAAAACTGCCGCTGCAATAATACCGGTCTTTAACCGCTATGAACTGCTGCAAAATGAGTTAAACCGTCTTTACCTCTCGCTGCTGTTAGGTTTGCTCATACTGATCATGCTGTGTCTGTTTTTCTTCCGCAAATTTTATTTAGTCTTAATAGTTATTGGCTCCATCTCCTTTTCCGTACTGGGTACTATAGCCGGATTAAAACTTTGCCGTATTTCGCTTAATATAATATCTATCACAGCTTTAGCTGCAGCCAGCGGCATGACAGCTGATGCTTCCCTGATAATGCTGGAGTATCTTTTAAAAGCAAACCGCAATAAATTACACAAATATGTCCAAAGCGTAATGACTGCCTTTTTGCCCATAACTGCCGGTATTCTTACTACTATTATAGTATTCACCCCGGTATTTTTTTTAAAAGGTAATTTTAAACAGCTTTTTACTGCAGCGGCGGCAGCTGTTGTTTTCAGTCAGGGACTGGCGCTGGTTTATGCAGTTTATATACTGCCGGTTTTATACAGAGGGCTTAATAACCATTCCCCTTTCTGCATAAAACTTAAAATACCCGGAGCAGCTGCAGTCAACCGGCAGATTTTTAGATACAAAAAATATATTATTTTTTTGGCAACTCTGTTTATCCTGATCCCTGTTTTTTTATTTTTAAGCCGGAGCTCTGTAATAAACAGCGTGAATACAGCTGAAAAAAAAATAAAATTGCGTTATGATTTCAAGCCCGGTACCAGACTTAAACAGATGAAAGAAAAGGCTGCGGCAGCCGGTAATTTGTTTAAAAAGAAAGTAAGCGGCATTAAAAATATCTTTATTAAAACAGAAAAATACAGTTCTGATATAATTATAAGCATTAAGGATAAAAAATCTCTTACTGAGACCAGTACGCGCATAAAAAAATTAATTAAAAACTTTCATTTGTCCGATACCGATGCTTTTTTACACCTGCAGAACAAAGACAACCGCCTGAAAAAAAATCAGACCGTTACCATAGAGATGAGCGGCACTGATTATAAAATAATCCGGCAAAAACTGCAGCAGTTAAATAAACGCCTTTATAGCTTACCGGCTGTTAAACAGATACTGTTTAATTTCCGCAGTGATTTTAAAAAAATTATTTTAACCCCTGACCGGTCAAAACTGGCACGCGCCGGGGTAACACCGGCAGCTGCAGCCTCTTTTCTGCAGCAGCGGGGACAGGGCTTTATCGCTGCCAAATTTACACCCCAAAGCCGCAGGCACAGCCGGGAGGATATACGCGTAAGTGCGGAGGGTTTTTACTTTAAAGACAGAAAACTTAAGCAAGTGCAATTTCCGGGCGGCAATACCCGGCTTGCCCTGAATTCTTTTTTTAAGCGCAGGGAGGCAAACCAGCTGTCAGCCCTTACCAGAAAAAATAAAAACAGATACCTGGGCATCACAGTAATCGGAAAAAACAAAATCACGGCTGCTGACCTGAAAAACAGGATTACCCGTCTGACAAGCACCTTCCCCCTGCCGCCGCAGTATTTTATTGATGTCAAAACTTCCAATAATAAATATTTCAATAATAATAAACAAAGTCTGCTACTGATGGCTGTACTGATCATATTTCTTATCTATTTTATAACAGCATCTATGTTTAATTCCTTCATAAAACCATTACTGCTGCTTTGGGGAACCTTGACTACTATAGCCCTGCCGGCAGCAATTATTATTTATAACGGCATTGCCGACTACCCGGCTATGCTGGCCCTGGGCATAAGTACGGGGCTGGCGGTTAATAACATGGTTCTGGTAATGAATGAAGCACTGCAAAAAGGAAAAAATAAAAATTTTTCTAAACTGATTAAGGCTGTAAAATACTCCATAGTTTTAAGCACCTGTTCTACAGCAGCAGCCCTGCTGCCCGGTCTGCTAAGCGCCAACTATTTCTACTCCCGTCTGGCCCTGCTGCTGGTAAGCGCTCTTCTCTGGAATATGCTTTTTTCCCTTTATATTTTTCCCGGCCTTAATCAACTGAGCTGTTTCCGTATATCAGCCGGAAGCGATGGCCATCTCTGATCATTTCCCGGTGGTGGCACTCTTTTATACAGGGCTGAACCTGAAACAGGGGGTATATTAGGATATAGGCTAACAATCTTTTGACAAATTTAAGGTTATAGGCTAATATTTACGATAATATATTAGGATATAGCCTTATGAAAAATCAAAACTTGATATTGGAACAGGTTGACAGACAGTTAAAACCATTTTCAGGATTAAAGGAAGCAACTCCTGTCTCCGGCTGGTTAGAAACTATTAGAATTGCCTTAAAAATAACTTTGAAGCAGCTGGGGCAACGGCTTATGATTTCAGCACCGAGTGTGAAGGAAATGGAAAAAAGGGAAAAAAAGGGGAATATCACCCTTAGCAGTTTAAAAAAATACGCTCAGGCAATGGATATGCATTTTGTATATGGTTTCATCCCCAAAGATGGTTCTCTTGGGAAAATGATTGAAAATAAAGCCCTGGAAAAAGCCAGGCAAATAGTGACACGCTCTGCGCAGACAATGGAGCTGGAGGAGCAGGCTGTAAGTAAGGAACAGTTGAAAAAGACAGTTACTGAAAAACAGGAAGAGATTATACGGGAGATGCCGAAATATTTATGGGACTGAAATTAAAATATTTTAACGGGCAAACGCCGTTAAATGAAGATGAAAAAGCAGGATTAAAGATAAAAACAATCTCTACCAGGCAGGATTTGGATGAGTTTGAGCAGAATAATATTGAAAAGGCTATTGCCTGGTCTTTATCCAGGAGTTTTACAAAAAATAATATTTTAAGTCTCCGGTTTATACTAGAGCTTCATAAAAGGATGTTCGGCGAGGTATGGGAATGGGCAGGTAATTTTAGAAAAACCAATAAAAATATCGGAGTGGATAAAGCAACTATTAGTACTGAATTAAAAAAATTAATAGATGATCTGAACTATTGGGTAGAAAATAAAACCTATCATCCTGATGAAATTGCTGTCCGCGCAAAATACCGGTTAGTATCAACTCATCTGTTCTCAAACGGCAATGGCCGCCATTCCAGACTCTATGGAGATCTTATTATCTCCAAAATATTTTTTAAACCGGTTTTTTCCTGGGGAAAAAAAGTTTATGCATCAGGAGTTTCCAGAAATGAGTATCTTAAGGCACTCCATGCTGCAGATAACGGGAATATGGAATCACTGATTAAATTTGCCCGGTTATAAATTGAATTAAATATCTTATGTTTTGTGCCCGCTGGTAACGCTTCCGGTTAAGTTGCGATTTCATCATTAAAGTATCTCTTTACCGAATGCTTCTTAATCTTTTTAATCCCGAAATTCATGCAAAATAAAAATAACATAGCAATGCCTTGCAAGGACTGCTATAGTTTAACTGCATTTTAAGAAAGAGTAAGCATGGATTAAAAGATTATAAGAATTGAAGGAAGGACGGGTAACTCCTTGCCGGTTCCTCTTAATCCTCTAATCCATGCAAAAAAAATAATATTGCAGCGGCTTGCACTGCCTGCTTCACCCCTCCATGCCATTTTTAATGATATATACTATAATAAAACGGCTATGAAACTGGTGCAAAAGTATCTGGAAATAATGGATGCGGAAATAGACGCCGCGCTTTTAAGAAGCCGGGGTATCGCTGTCTTTTTACGGGATGCCAATATGCTTAAAACCATTCCCCTGTATAATGACCCGCTCTCCGGAATTAAGCTGTTTGTCAGTGATAAAGATTATACAGCTGCCTGCAGGATTCTGAGACAAAACAAAACCGGTATCCCGGATGAGAAATAATTTTAAGGATAGAAAAAATAATACCAGTTATTCTTTATGATAAAGGAAAAATAAAATGAAATATTCAGAAGCAAAACCCGGTAGAATTTTTGTGATCCGCCTGGAAAACGGTGATATTTTACATACCTGTATAGAAAAGTTTGCCCGGGAGCATAATATTACCGCGGCCGCTTTACTGGCTGTAGGCGGCGCCGATAAAAACAGTAAACTGGTATGCGGGCCCATAACACAAAAAAACGGCAAAATAAAACCACTGGAAACAGTTTTAAAAGATATACATGAAATAAACGGAACCGGTACTCTATTTCCCAATGCGGCAGGTAAGCCGGTATTGCATATGCATCTTGGCTGCGGCAGGAAAAAAGACACTATTACCGGTTGTGTACGTCCCGGAGTTAAAGTCTGGCAGATAATGGAGATAGTTCTTTGGGAATTAACCGGCTGTACAGCAGTCCGGCGGCTGGAACAGGCCACGGGCTTGGAACTAATGCAGCCGGAATAGAAATAAATAAAGTTGTCTCTTTTTCAATATAAACACTTAAAAACTGATAATGCTGCAATAATAATGCATAATTTCATCACCCTACCCTGTTGTAAGCTCTTTTTTGCAGTTTGCTTATTAAAATTATATACTTTTTCTTTCCATAATCGCTTGTTATCCCGGCTATCAGTTCATCAACTCTGAAAGTCCTTAAAGTGCTAATTTTTTTTCTAAAACATTTTTATTAAGTGTAAATATTTGAGTTGTATTGATCACGGATGCTTTTTTTAAATACCATAAAAGAATAAATTACTTTATTTTCAATATCAAAGCATATACTTAATGATAAAAAAAGTAATCATATAAATATTTTGTTCGATTCAAAAAAGCAGGATCAGCTAATTTAGCGCGGACACCAGATTGAAGCAAATGTATATTCAAACATTCAGCTACCATCTGAAATAATTCCATCATAAGATCAGGTTTTTTTAGTAAAAATAATTAATAAAAAAATACAAGCCTCACCCCTGTGAGGATTTACCAATGTACTGAATATAGCCGGGAAATAACGGGTTTGGTCAATATATGGACAACAGCCTGTTCAGAAAAAACAGCTTGTCGCCAAACCTATGTTTTTATATGGGCACTGTACCCTCCGGGTACCACGATTCCCGCTCTCGCGGGTGATTGGGCGCTGCAAGGCTCGAACTTGCGACATCTACCTTGTAAGGGTAGCGCTCTCCCGACTGAGCTAAGCGCCCGCTAAATAAGATGAAAATTATACAATATTAAGATTATAGTGTCAAATTCCGGTAATTTTCCGGGAATCCTACAAAAAAATATTATATTACAGTAAACTGGGTGAAAATAAATATCATTGTCACCTTAGCCATAGATGGGTTGCATGCTGGAAAAATGAAAAAAATAACGTAACTATTGAGGTATATTATGCAGGCAGTCGTGAAAGCACCCCATACTAATTTTCGTATTAAAGGCAAAATCCCTAAGTGGCTATTGGATGCTTTAAAAAAAAGGTACTCAAAAAAAGTATCTATTTTAAAAGATGAAGATCAAGCCGTCAATATTTTTGAAGCTGACTGGTACAAGAAAGTCAATAAAACCATAACGCCAGGATTTTCTCTGAAAACTTATCGGAATAATAATAATCTTACCCAGGTACAGTTAGCGAAAAAAATAAAAGAAACGCCACAACATATATCAGACATGGAAAATGACCGCAGAGCTATAAGCAAAAAAAAGGCCATAAAACTTGCCAAACTTTTTCGTACTTCCGTAAATCACTTTATTAAATAACCCCCACCACCTTCTCTCTCCTGCTATAGCGCATACTCCCCCTGACCCCTGAGGCCGCCCCTCTGACGCTCACGAGGAGCTAATGCCGGAGCAATCGCAGGAGGCGATAATAAGCTCCGGCTGCGTTCGATAAACTCACTACTCCCCGGCTTTTACCCCCTGTCGCGGGTGTTTG
>CAZFAK010000045.1:0-14654 GCA_964517045.1 uncultured Spirochaetia bacterium
ATGCTCCGGACGCTGTGATCTTTAGCCACGGTAGACTTGCCTCTGCATACTGCCGTAAGTCAACTTCCGCCTCAGGTGCCGGGTTGCACAATATGATTAAAGCCAAAGCCGGCCGGTGCTCCGGTCAGTGTTTTCATATTTAACAGAAATACACAAGCAGGGTAGCGCTTTCCTGATTCCCTTTAGGCAAACAAAGAAAAAAAAAGCTTTTACAACTTTAAAAAATACACAGCCGTAATACTGCAATAAAAAGAAAATTATAGTAAAATTTTATTATAAGAGGTTCCACTATCGCAGTCAAATATAAAACAAACAATCACGCGCTGAAACGTGTCCTTATTTATGACATACTGCTGCCTGGAATGACCAGGGATCAGGTAGAAAAAAGAATAAGAGAAAGTGAAGGACTTATCAAAACCTATGGCGGCTGTGTTGTTAAAACCGTTATCCAGAGACGGCACCACGCCGGCAGCTGCAGTTATGTCAGTTTAGGTAAGCTGACGGAAATTCTTGACAATGCCGTGCGCTACAATATTAATCTTATTATGATCAATGCTGCCTTAAAACCGGCCCAGATCTATGCTATTGAGGAAAATATAGAAGCAAATCAACAGCAGATAGAAATATGGGACCGGGTTGACCTTATTTTAAAGATTTTTCAAAAACATGCCAGAACTGCTGAGGCAAAATTGCAGGTAAAGCTGGCCCGTCTTAACCATCTCGGACCGCGTATTTATAATATGTCCGAGGAACTGGGCCGCGAAGGCGGTACTTCGGGAGCGGCTGCCAATAAAGGCCAGGGGGAAACCAACACTGAGATCATGAAACGGCATATTGCGGTTAACCGTAAGAATATTAAAAGCAAAATTAAAAAACTGCAGTACAGCCGGGAACTAAACCGTAAACGGAGACAAAAAAACGGTCTGAAAACTGTTTCCATTATAGGTTATACCAATGCGGGTAAATCAGCACTATTCCGGTCCTTAAGCGGTAAAAAGGTATATGTAAAAAATAATCTTTTTGCTACCCTGGATACAGTTACCTCCCGCCTTTATCTGCCTAAGTCTGGTAAAGAGGTCCTTTTAACCGATACCATCGGCTTTATTCGTAATCTACCTCCCAAACTGATTGATGCTTTTAAATCCACGCTCGAGGAAACGGTTTATGCTGACCTGCATCTGCATGTCATTGATACTTTTGACGAAAAAGCTGCCGGGATGATCAGGATTGTAAAACAGGTTCTGGCAGACCTCAAGGCGGATAATATCCCTTCTTTTTTTGTTTTTAATAAAATAGATCTGTGTGATACAAGTATCTATGACTTATATAAAAATTATAACGGCATATTTATCTCAGCCAAATATAAAACCAATCTGGACCTGCTTAAAGAGCGCATCAGTGACTTTCTCTATCCGGGCCGGATTTGTGATCTCTATAAACATACCCACCCGAAGCTTACAGCTGTCCCCTCATCCAGCTAAAGTATAACCGCTTACCAATAAATATTATTTTCGTGCAAGATCAAGCTCCCGGGCCAGTTCCGGGTTAGGATATTTCCGGAAAAGCTCCCGCAGGTAAAATTGAAAAATACTCATAATCCGGCGGTATAAATAATAATATTTACGATTTACTTTATGACTTTTCACATTAAGGAGACCGTTATAACCGTTAGCAGCAATATCTGCCTGCATTTCATCATAAAATACTTTACGGTGATAAAATTTCCTTTTCAGGGTCAATTCAAAACGCCTGATAGTCCGTCCCGGGAATTGTCTGACCGCATTACTGACTTTCTGACGGTAACGTTTATTGGCAAAAAACAAGAAATGGGCTATTTCATGATTGGTAACAGTTATTCTTTCTCTCTCTCCTTCCTCTTCACAAACACCGAACAAATAAAGACCGGAAAAATCCCGGCTTCCGTGTTTGTGTTCGAGGGCGGTAAGCAGTTTCTTTTCTCTCGGCTCCAGCCGGGAGTACCAACCGAGTTTATCAAGCCAGCGGCAGACAGTTTTTCCCTTCAGCCCATACCCGCTCCAGTATTCAGGATAGGTAAAGTTGCCCTCACCTCTTTTTTGCTTCCATAATTCAATAAACTCGGTCAGTGTGAGTATACGGCCGTGAAACATGGCATCATCATAAAACTCCTGCATTCTGCAAAAGGACATAGCCAGGTCAGAGAGCTTTTCAAAACGCGCCCGGTAAAGTCCGGGGAAAAGCGACTCTAACCACATTAACGTATGAGTTTTTTATATTTGATACGCTGCGGTTTGATCTCTTTTTCCCCAAGCTGCCCCATTTTATATTTTTCGTAAGCGGAAAAATTACCGTTATAAAATTCCACTCTGGCCTCATCTTCAAAAGCCAGGATATGAGTACAAATCCGGTCAAGAAAATAACGATCATGGCTAACGGTAAGTACACACCCGGCAAAATTAATAAGAGCATCTTCCAGAGCCCGCAGCGTACTTACATCCAGATCATTGGTCGGCTCATCAAGTAAAATAACATTACCGCCGGAACGTAAAAGTTTGGCAAGGTGTACCCGGTTGCGTTCACCGCCGGAGAGTTGTTTTACATAAGTCTGCTGCTCACTGCCCTTGAAACCGAATGACCCCACATAAGCTCTGGAAGCTATGGTTTTATTACCAACCTGTATCTCGTCCAGTTCCTGTGATATCTCCTGCCAGACAGTGTTTTCACCGTTAAGTTCTGTACGCAGCTGGTTTATATAGGCCATTTTCACAGTCTTACCGATAATTACTTCACCGCTGTCAGGTTTTTCCAGCCCGGCTATAATATTACATAAAGTGGTTTTACCGGCACCGTTAGGGCCTATAATACCCACAATAGCGCCGCGCGGTATAAGTAAAGAGAGATTTTCCAGCAGGACGCTTTCGCCGTAACTTTTGGTTATATTTTTAAGCTCAATAACCTGTTCTCCAAGCCGGGGGGGAACCGGCAGAGCGATCTCACAGGCAGCAACTTTTTCCTTGTTTTCTCTGGATAAAAGATTTTCGTAAGCGGCAATCCTGGCCTTGCTTTTACTTTGTCTGCCTTTGGCGCCCTGTTTTATCCATTCCAGTTCATGGGCTAATGTCTGCTGCCGCTTTTTTTCAGCCTGGGCTTCATTGGCCAGCCGCTGCTGTTTTGCTTCCAACCAGGCAGAATAGTTTCCCTTAAAAGGTATACCCTCCCCCCGGTCCAGTTCCAGTATCCATCCGGCAACATTATCAAGAAAATAACGGTCATGGGTTACAGCAATAACCGTACCTTTATAACGGGAGAGGTATATCTCCAGCCACTGAATAGACTCGGCATCAAGATGATTGGTGGGTTCATCCAGGATAAGAACATCAGGATTTTCCAGCAGAAGCCGGCAAAGTGCTACCCGCCGCCGTTCACCGCCGGAAATATCACTGACAGCTGCTTCTGCAGGCGGTACGCGCAGAGCGTCCATTGCTATATTCAAGGTGCGTTCAATATCCCATCCGTTTATTTTATCAAGCTTTTCCTGGATTTCACCAAACTCGGCCATTACTTTATTCATCTCATCCTCAGGCAAATCTTCACCCATCTGCTCTGAGAGCTTTTCAAAACGTTTAAGCAGGGCAAGCGTACCGCTCATAGCGCCTTTTATATTATCAATGACATTTTTATCCGGATCAAGCTGCGGTTCCTGCGGCAGATAACCAAACCGTATCTCTTTGTCTTTAACCAGCTCTCCGAAGTATTCTGTTTCAATACCTGCAATAATTTTGAGCAAAGTTGATTTGCCGGAACCGTTAGCGCCAATAACCCCGATCTTGGCCCCGTAAAAAAAAGAAAGCGAAATATCTTTTAATACCTCTTTTTGCGGGGGAAATACTTTGCGGACACCGGACATGGAAAATATAATTTTTTCTGACATAAAACCTGTTCTATTTAAATAATTTATAGTTATATAAATTTATCATGAAAACAGAGTAATTTAAATAAATACAAATTTTCCCTGTTATTATTGATAAACCTCTCTTAAAGAGAAACCGGAGACCGGCTATGAATTTTACTTCCGGTAGAAATTTATAACCTTTCCGCAGCAAGGGAAGCCAGCTGCGAACGCTCGCTTTTCGAAAGAAACATATGGCCGTATATCTTCTCTCCCTTCAGACTTTCCGTAATATAGGAAAGACCATTGGAATTAGCATCAAGATAGGGATTATCAATCTGTTCCGGGTCTCCGGTTAATACAATTTTAGTACCCTCACCGGCCCGGGAGATAATAGTTTTTATCTCATGCGGTGTCAGATTTTGCGCTTCATCCACAATCAGGTACTGACCCGGAATACTGCGGCCGCGGATAAAAGTTAGTGCTTCTATTTCAATAAGATTGGCTTTCATTAAATAATCAATGCTGTCATTAGCAGTAAAAACCTCTCCGTCTTTATTAATAACATTGTTATTTTGATTAAGTATAAAATCAAGATTATCAAAAATAGGCTGCATCCAGTAATTCAGTTTCTGGTCTTTGGAACCGGGCAGAAAACCGATATCTTTGCCCATTGGGATTACGGGTCTGGCTATGAGCATCTTTTTAAAATATTTTTTTTTGGCAGTAACCTGCTGCAGCCCGGCCGCAATAGCCAGCAGCGTTTTACCGGAACCGGCCTGGCCTATGAGGCTTACCAGTTTAATATTCTGATTTAAAAGCAGACTGAAAGCAAAACGCTGTTCCATATTTAAAGGGTGAATTCCAGAGACCGGGAAAGCATCTTCGATCATTAATAACTGATCACCGACAGAGTCATAAGCAGCCAGAGCAGTAGAGGTACCGCTTTTCAAACGCGCAAACTCATTGTTTTTAAAATTTATGCCTGGTATTTTCATCTTTTTATTTTTAAAAAAAACAGTGATCTCCTCTGTCTTTAGCTCTATCTCCCGCCAACCTCTATACAGTTTATTATATTCAACTTTTTGTTTTTCATAATCTGCAGTTTTAATACCCAGGGCCTCGGCCTTGATACGAGCGTTAACATCTTTGGAGATAAAAAATACAGGTTTATCTTCTTTTAACAGATTGTAAGCAGCTGAAAGAATTTTATTATCATTGATATTGGCATTCATGCTGGGAATATCTTCTCCTTCCCGGTTAAGCATTATTTTAAGCAAACCGCCGTTTTTCATTTTAGCGCCTTTCTGCAGGGAACCCTTCTTAATATGAGAATCTATATTACGCAGAGCCTGTCTGGCATGCATCCCTTTTTTATCACCATAGTTTTTAAAACGGTCCAGTTCTTCTATTACAGTTATCGGGACCACTACAATGTTGTCTGTAAAAGAATAAAGCGCCTGCGGATTGTGGATCAGAACATTGGTATCCAATACAAAATTTTTCTTCATTAATTGTCCTCTGAAATTATAGTAACTAACAGTTAATTGTACCACAAAATTAGAAAAAAGTGGTCAACAAATATTATATTAATCATTGTCCCGGCCGGTATAAAAATTACAACTAACCGGATAGTGATCTGATACCTGTTCCGGATTGATGTGCAGTTCAGGATAAAGTTCGCTGATAAGCTCATCAAAAATATAAACCTGAGCCCGCCCAGCGTAGTCATTACCTGTATATTGAAAGGGAAAAATTATACGGTCATAAGTATAGGCACCCGGAGCTACGGTTGTATCCATAGTATCATCTATAGCCCAGTAATATACGCTGCGTTCCCTTAGTCCGCTGTCAACAGCTTCATCAAAATAGAGATCAGCATTATCAGCATTAAGATCACCTGCAATTATGACATCTTTTTCACCAAAAAACGTATTTATTTCAGTATAAATATTGGTCAGGGCCATAATTTCATTTAAAGCCCGGGCCGGTTTGGTATGCACATTACATAAAACAAAATCAAACTCGCCGCAGCAAAAAGCACAAGCTAAAGGCAATCTGGCAAAAGTGGGATAACCATTGGTCACACTATAGCATAACCGGCTTTTACCTGCTGCAATCAGGTTGCTTTTATAAAAAAATACACCGCGTTCCAATTCCCCGCCCCGACCGGTGCGCGGCCCGACTACCGCTTTATACAGATGAGGCGCTGTTGCATTTAGCGTGCTTAGAAAAAAGGGAATAATATTGGTGCCGCCGCTGAAAAGTCCTGTTTCCTGAACAGCAACAATATCATATCTGCTTATAATGGCGGCCAGCACTCTGGTAATTTGCTGATTGGTAATTTTATCTTCATTAAATCTTTCTATATTAAAGGATGCGATAGTAATTTCAGCCGGTACCGGCAAAACAGGTGCCAGCAATTCTTGCCGCGGCCGGCAGCTGATAATTATGCTTAATATAACAAGTCCGGTAATTATCTTTCCAGCCATAACTGTACCTGTAATTCCTCTTCCTTTTCCGCAACCGGTTTCTGGTTCTCATCTTTGCTGCTTAGCCGGCCGCGTAGATATTTCAGCTGCAGACCGATATGTTCTTTTATATTCAGTTTAGTCAATATGGTACACCTGAATCCTCTGCCTGTAAGCATTGCCAGTCCGGTATGCAGTCCGGATATATTACGCTTGCCGCTGTATATGATAGTGCCGGGAGCTTTAAATAAAGTATACCTGCAGCTTAAAGATATAAAAGAGGACGGAAACCAGTCCAGGTCCAGGATCATGGCATCATTCACCTGATGCAGTCCCTCTCCCTGCAGGGAAAAAATATTACAGACTCTTAAATATACAAAATCGTTATTATAATGAAGTTTGCATTTAACCTTTAAAGACGGTTCAGAGCCGGTATAGGAGAGCGCTTGAAATATACCGGCAGCCTCTCCCTGCTCCTGTTCAACCTGCCGGCTGCTGCTGGACAGAGTGCTTCGCAGAGTTAAGCATAGTTTATCAACAATTTTCCATTTGATACGGGCTGCTATATCAGCGCCGGCCGGTTCCATGTCAGCCCGGGCCGTAGCTTTAAAAATATCAATATAGAGAGCTGTTTGCAAATAGTTATTAATGTTCCAGTCAAAACTGTTATAAGCGCCCATTTCTGCAGCCGGTTTATCTTCTGCCAAAGCCCGGTTATGCAGAAGCGGCAGCTGCGGCGTATAATAACGCCAGGCTGACTGGCAGGTAAAAGCAGCGCCCGGTTTCCAGACAAAACCGCTGATAATACCCCATTCATGACCATAAGAGGGCAGTTTATTAATATTCCAGGAAGCAGGATTTTTCATTGCCGGAACCAGCACATGAGCGGTTTCACCGTAAAAAACATGTTTCCGGCCGACAGTTTTGCGCCAGTCAATTGCCAGGCCACCCCAGGCCTGACCCCAAAACCGGCCCGGCTCATATTCGGTAAAATCCGGCTTAATCGGGTACTTGAAAGAGGAAAAAAGCGAACTGATACCAAGCATATTGCGGCAGGAAGGCCGGAAACCAAAGTGAAGTCCGGCAACATACTCTTTCTGCTGATTTTTTTCCTCTACTGCCGCGGCCGTATCATGTCTTTGGTACATATCAATTGCGGTTACATATTTTTTTTGGGAAAAAAAATTACCGCTTGCTACAAAGGCATCATAGTTAAAACGGCCACCGAATGTTATAAATTCCAGCCCGGGTGTATTTAATTGCAGTCCGGCGCCCAGCAGATAATTTTCACTTATTCCTCTGCTTATTTTCAGGGAAGAGGATTTATGGTAATTGATAAACGAACTGCTGTTTTTCCCGGAACTGTAGCCGGAACTGGAAAAAAGCAGACGCTGGCCAAAATGAACATTAACCGCTCCCAAAGCAATAATATTTAATTTGCCGGCCGGATAAAAAGCAGACGCTCCTTTAATAATATCAAAGTAATTTTTTTCAAAGCGGTCATGCTGGGTTACCAGATTCAATTCAAAAAAATCTTTGTATGCAATATTTACTCTATGTTCGGCTTTATAAAAATATTTTGCAAAAGCTTTGTCCGCAGTTATCACTCCGAAATTCTGCATACCCCAAAGCTCAACCCTGTCCTCAACCAGGCTTTTCTGCCTTACGGCAAAATTATTTACCACTTCCATACGCAGCTTATCAGCCTGGTCATTGGACAGACTTTTTACTTCAATAAAAGGCTTTAACAGAGCATAGGTATCCTCAGGGATCAGTTTCAGTTTAACCGGCTGCATAATATTGGTAAAAGGAAGGTGTTTTCTTGTTTTTACCAATAAATCGGCCTGAACCGGACTCAAAAGCGGCAAAGCAGCCAATTCACGGCCGGAGGCCTTGTTAATATTAAGCGGGGAAACATAAAACTTTTTAAGAGAGATGTAAAGTTCTTCCCGCTGTTCGTCACTGGTGTCGCAGATATTTTCCGAAATTTTTTCATAGACAATATCAAAATCCGTACTGTAGAGCCACCCGCCGGCCCCTGAAATTATAAATATTATTAATGTTACACGCAACATCAGTTAATAGGCCCTGCTTTTAATAAAACCGGCCTGTTCCGCCTTGCATTCGGAAATGAAAAAAAGCAGTTCCTCTTTTCCTTTTTTTTCCAGTTTATGCCAATAGGCGTTCTGACGGCTGGTATAATATTTTCCGTTTTTACAATCTGCCAATATACATCCCGGTCTATACTGCGGCAGGGAATTTTGATACTGCTTTTCTGTCAGCGCAAGCTGCTCCTGCTCCAGCTTTTGCCGGAAAAGCCATGGCGGCTGCAGCAGCTTAAATTTTGGTGACCATACACCCCGGCCCATACTTTGCCCATACAAAGCTGCCTGACGCAAACAGCGGAAATACCTGCTTTGCTGCTTAATATTACCGCTGTAGCACCATCCTGCCTCCAGTATTTTTTCATTCAGGGAAAGAGCCTCTGTCTTGTGTTCCGGATAAACCATCCCGGTATACTGCAGCCAGCCGTCAACAGAGGTTATAAAAACTGTAGCCGGTTTATTGGCGCCGTGATATGCCAGATACTGCAGCGCATAAGTAGCCTGCGGTTCCTGACCATATTTAACCGGTGCTATACAGCCGCTTAGACGCACAGTAAGGTAATCTTCCAAAAGCAAAGACTCTATCCTGATAATATTACCGCAAAGTATATCTCTTATAACTCCTTTAAAATAACCCTTTTTTTTAAATAGAGCCAGCTTGCGGCCTATATTAGCGTAATGTTTTTTTCTGTATTTTTCCCAAAATCCGGGGTAATAATCATTAGTGCCTTTCCGCTTATTATACAGTAAACGATAACGCTGTTCCAGAGAGCGGCGGGGAAAGCGTTTATAAATCTGTTTAAAACGGTGCTGATACAGCTCTGCCAAAGGCGCTGAATTTATAACAAGCAAATTTTCATTATTATGCTCTTGTGCGTTCCGGGAATAATTAAAACTGCCGGTTATGATCTGCTCGTCATCAATAAGCATAAGTTTGTGATGTACTTTAGCCCGTTCATTATCATATTTAACCTCTATTCCCTGCTGCTGCAGTTTATTAAACGGCACACAGTTCCAGTTTGCTGTAATAGCACTGCTGGCAAAAGAGTTATCAAACAGCCCTTTGATACTGACCCGGTTGTAATGACGGTATAAAAGCGAAGAGGTTATACCTTTATGGGAAAAAACAAAAATCATAAAACAGATACTGTGACGGGCATTGTTAACAGCTTTTTGAATTGCTGCTGCGGGTCTGTCCTCAGGTGAGAAATATATACTTAGCGGTATATTGCCCGCATTAACAGTATAATCCTGAAAAAGTTTTCCCTTATTTCTGCTTGCCGGCATGGTCAAGGTAAAATAATTTTTTAAATATTTAGCCGCTGCCTCCCTGCTTTCTATCCACAAGGTATCATTATAATGCAGAAAATAACCATGCTCAGTCATGTTAGCGGAACCGGTCCATACCCTTTTTTTATCCGCAATGATATATTTATGATGCATAAGGCCGCTATCACTTTTATCCGCCTGAAAATAAATATTGTTTTTTTTCAGAATATTCAAAGCTGCTTTATTGGCCGGATCATCGAAATAATCACCCTCCAAAAGCATGCCGATAGATACACCCTCTTTTTTTTTGGCAGCAAGTTTTTGCGCTACTCTTATAAGATCAATCTCATGTAAAGCACAGTAGAGGGAAGTTTCCGCGCTGTCTATAAATTCAAGTAAATTATAATAACTGCCGTTGGTATCGTCTGCCTGACACGGTGTAAACCACACCCGTATATCAGCAGCTGCCTTAAGGGGCAGTAAATGAAATAAAACAGTTATAATACAGGCGGCTAATAAACGTTGTGCCATTGCAGGTAATTTCCTGTAGTTTTTTATATTCCAGAGTTAAAAATACTATTAATTTTTATACTATTAATTTAAATTATAAAATAAAATTAAAAAAAGAACAAGGAACACGTAAAGCTTTTTTTTAAAATTTCTAATTTTAAAAAAAAATTTATCTCTATATAAAGTAAAACTATAATTTATAAGCGGGTTTAACGTTAAAATTACGGGCGATCAGGCCTAACTGCCGGGAACTGAGCTCTTTTTTAATACCGCCGGCAGATATACATTTTATATATATTTCAGCCAGTTTTTCTGCAGTATGAATAAGCCCAAAAGCTTCATCCAGATTTCTGCCGGAAGCTAAAACACCATGATGTTCCCAAAGTATAATTCTGTGCTGCTTAAACAATTCCTGTGAGCGGACGGCAATCTCTTTGGAACCTGCCATAAGCCATGGCAAAAAGCCGATGCCCTCCGGGAAAACCACTATCCCCTCAGCATGCATTTTCCAGATTATTTTAGATAATTTCTCCGAAGTCAGCTCCTCAATATAGGAAAGAGCAATAAGATTAGGCGGATGAACATGGATCACGACTTTATCATGTCCATGGGAGATCTTTTTCCTGACTGCATGAATAGACAAATGCGCCGGCAATTCGGAAGTCGGCTTGGTATTACCCTCAAAACCCCAAATTTTCATATAATGACTTCCTTTACCGTTCAATTTTATTAAACCGATATTTTTTTCAGGAAACAGTTCAATATTTCTCAGGAAACGGCCGCTGCCGCTGATAATAAAAAAGGTATCAGCCAGCTCAGGGTAACTCTCTGTTAAAGCAATCCAGTTGCCGGATGTGTCAGACTCATTAACATGATAAAACTCTATTATATCATTTTGCGCTTTAAGGGAAATATTACCGCCGTTACCTTCACACCAGCCTTTGTGCCAGATATCAACCGAGGCCTTGATCATTTCATGGATATTTTTCGGATAAAATTTATTCATATTATATTTTCCTTTTTAACTATGAACATATTTTATCATAATTTTATTCTTTTTGATTTTTAAGCGTAAAAAACCGAATGATACAGTAGCGGGCGCAGCAATTCATTGTAAGTTAAAGCGGAATCAAATATTCCGTTTATTTGCACCGGTAAAGAGCAAGCATTTCCGCAGCGGTTAATACTCTGTTATATACTGCCAGTCCGGCGATATATCCTTTAAAAAAATTTCCTGTCTCTCCGGAACGGTCTACACCGCCAACTGTAAAATCTGATCCATAGGTGCCGGAGTCATGCAAACCACCCGGCATAAGGTAAGGATTTGTTCCCGGATAAGCATCAAAATTACCATTAAACCAGGCATAGCCGGCGTGTCCGTCATAGCTCATAGCGATCATTACCCACTCTTCATAAGGCACTTTGTTTGCCCCCATAGCTCCGTCCATACAATACCTGTATCCCGGTGTAGGACCGCCATTGCGGGAAAGATGACCAAAAACACGATCTTCGCTACCCCATACGGAAATGTTTATAAAAAGGCCATACTGACGTCCTTTATTCGTCTCATTCCATTGACCCGCAATGAATTCGCAATGTCTGGTTTTGGTTTTTTTTCTCTTAAGCCATGCAATAAGTGTAAGGTGACCATCCTTTCCATGAATATTCAGGTCGGGGCATTCATTACGCGGCAGGGAAAGCCATTGACCTTCCTCCAATTGTAATGCAGTACCGCCCGGACCGGCCGCAGCATCCTTGACAATGTACAAATATCCTGATTGGGAGTGAAGGCAGTAAGGCTGTCCCTGCTCTGCAATGAACTCTTCACCAGATTTTTTAAAATTCCAGAATGATATTAATCCGGGTATATTATCCGGCTTTAACGGTTCTAAAAAATTTTTATGCGGCGTTAATATTATCTTGTCCATAATCTTTTACTTCTGAACCGAGGGCAGCAAGCCTGAGCCTGCCGAAGGGGACTCCCCGGAATGATAGTCGCTATTGTACGAGCCGATAGGCCGAATGGAACGTAGTGACCGGAGAGTCACAATATTCCGGCCGGGATTACGCTTAGGTTTTGTATGCATCTTTCCTGTCTTTAATATCCAATATATAGACTATAACTTTGCCCTGGTCAACAGTATAAAATAAACGATAATTACCAAGTCGGTATCTGTAAATGTCGGATAACTTGCCTTTAAGTTTTTTAATGTTTGGGCCGAAGAAAGGATTTTTTCTTAAAATTGGATAAATATAATCTTTAATCTTTGGGTAGAGTGAAATGAGTTTCTTTTTAGAAATATTTGCTGAAAAAGTTTCTGTTTCAGCTATTTTATAGTTATTTGACAATTTTAAAACGACCTTTTTTGATGTCTTCTTTCCCTTTTTTGATAGAAGAAATTAGTTTTTTGTCACTAAAAATTTCATCCATTTCTCCATCTGAGACAAATGCTTCATCTGAAAGGTAGTTTTGAGCAGCATATTCGATGAAGTTAGATAGGGTTCTTTTTTCACCGTTTGCTGCTGTTTTAAACATATTATACAGGTCATCTTCAATTCTAAGCGTAATTGTTTTCATATATATATTATAATAAAATTGAATATGTTTGTCAAGTATTTGCTTCAAAAGTATTCAATTCCAATAGGCCGGAATATTGTGATTTTGCACACCCGTTCGCGGCTATAAGACCGAGCAGAGTTTGCCATAAGCAAACGCGTAAACGAGGCAAACCGACTGCATAAGGCCAACTGACCAACGGGAAGTTGAGCCGCACAGTCGGTGAAGCGTTGGGCCGCAGGTCCAATGTCGGGCGAAACCCCGAAAAGCAACTTGACTGCCCGGAGTGATAGTCGCTGTTGTCGGATGTTTCGCTTTAAAATATTTTATTACGCTGACATTGTCTCTAACGTATGAATTGTTTTCAATTCATTTGATAGCTTATTTTTTTGTTCTTCAATATCAAAATCATCCTGGAGCCCAAGCCAGAAATTAGGAGTAGTGCCAAAAAACTTGGAAAACCGTAATGCAGTATCTGCGGTAATACGACGTTTTCCATGTACAATATCTGAAATTCTTGCTTGAGGTATATGTGTTTCCTTAGCTAATTTATATGCTGTGATATTCATTGGCGACAAGAACTCCTCAATTAATATCTCACCAGGATGTATATTTTTTATATTGCTCATAATTTTCTCCAATTATTTATGATAATCTTCTATGCAAACATTAAATGCATTTATATCTCCCCATTGAAATGTGATTCGCCATTGATTATTAATTCTAATACTGTAATAATTATTCCGTTTCCCTTTTAACTTTTCAAGTCTATTTGATGGCGGTATCATTAAGTCATTCATAGAATGAGAATTGTTAATCATACGTAATTTTCTTCTTCCAACTTCTTGTATTCCTTTTGGTATTTTCTTTACCCAGCTTCCTTCCCATATTTTTTCTGTGTTTTTGTTACCAAAAGAAATGATCATAAATAATTATACTACACGTAAGTAATGATGTCAAGCGTAAGTACTTAAAAATATTGAATTAAAAGCGAAATTTCCGACAACGTTCGCGACTATAAGACCGAGCAGAGTTTGCCATGAGCAAACCCGTAAGCGAGGCAAGGGAACGAAGTGACCGCAGCGTTCGGCCGTAGGCCGAATGTCGGGAAAAGCCCCGGAGGGCGGCTTGACCGCCCGGAGTGACAGCCGCTGTTGTGCGATGTTTTCAGCCGATTCAAAAAAATCTACTCTTATACATCTTGATATTTATGATTTTTGAATACATTGAGAAATCATTATCAAAAGTAAATATTTCCCAATTATTTAAATAAGCCACCGCACATATATAAAAATCAATATGGCTACCTTGAATTCCTTTAGTACGACAATTATTAAAAAATTCAGCAGCTTTTACATAGTAATTTCTATTGAAAATTTCAATACTAAAAGGTTTAAAACTATCTTCTAATTTGGAAAATTGATCATCATTCTTGATTCCAGATAAAATTTCCTGGAGAATGACACCTAACAAAACTACCCGAGATTCATTGATTAGTTCAAAAATTTCTTTTTTAATACTTTTAATATCTGAAGATTTGACATTGTGCCTTAATGCCATAGACCAGACAGAAGTATCAATGATAACTTTCATTTACGTTTTCTGTGTTGTTTATAATTATAGTTATCATCAATATCAATTTTTCCAAATAATGGTAATATTTCTTTCTGCTTTGATCTTTTTACGAAATCTTCTAATACATAATTAACGGTATCTTTTTTAGTTTTAAATCCGCCAATTTTTTGTGCTTGAATTATTAAGTTATTGTCGAGAGCTAAATTTGTCGCCATATTGATTCCTTAATTGAATTATACACATTTTTTTGTGTAATGTCAAGTGTAAGAGTGTTTTAGACTGAAAATTTCACACAATCC
>CAZFAK010000046.1:0-14636 GCA_964517045.1 uncultured Spirochaetia bacterium
TTAACGCGGTCCGTACCGAATCAGTCAAACGGGTTTTGATGCCGGGCCGGATAATAATACGGTCAACTATTATATCTATATCATATTTAAGGTTTTTATCCAGTTTAAGCTTTTCACCCAGATTATGCATACGGCCGTTGATCATTAAACGGCTGTACCCCTCCTGACGCGCCCGGCTGATCTCCTCTTCATGCGCGCCCTTTCTCCCCTTGACAACCGGCGCCATAAGTAAAAGCCGGGCGTTTTTAAATGTATGCAGAATATGCGCCACGACCTGATCCAGGGTCCTGCTTCCGACCGGGCAGCCGCATTCACTGCAGTACTGTCTGCCGGCCCGCGCAAATAAAAGGCGCAGATAATCATAAATCTCGGTTATAGTTCCTACAGTGGAACGGGGGTTGCGGCCCGATGTTTTCTGTTCAATGGCGATAGCCGGTGAAAGACCGGTAATAGCATCCACAGCCGGTTTTTCCATCTGACCGAGAAACTGGCGGGCGTAACTGGAAAGTGACTCCACATAGCGGCGCTGTCCCTCTGCGTATAAAGTATCAAAAGCCAGGGAAGACTTGCCTGAACCGGAAACACCGGTTATCACTGTAAACCGGTCCCGCGGTATAGCAATATCTACATTTTTAAGATTATGCTCCCGCGCCCCCCTGATCACTATCTTTTTAGCCATGGTCTGAATTATATCATACAGGATAAATTTAAACCTTTTGCTGCCTTTTCCCCGGTTTCCCGGATAAAATTTACCCTTTGCCGGGTAGCTGGTCACTGCCGTAGAATAAAAGCGGAAATTTATCAGATAAGCCGGTCTTTGCAAAAAAAACAGGCAATGATAAAATTATTTTCCCAAGGAGTTTAAATGCCCTCTGATAAAATAGTTACTGATCTGAATAATAATGACAAAACCACTGCTATGTTTTGCCATCTGAGCTCTTTATCTGTTTTTCTGGGTGTGCCGTTCGGTAATATAATTTTTCCGCTGGTTATATGGCTGCTGAAAAAAAATGAATCCGCTTTTGTGGACTATAACGGTAAACAGGTGCTGAATTTTCAGCTTTCCATGCTTATTTATACTGTTGCAGCCGGCATACTTTGCTTTATCATAATAGGCTTCGTGGCTTTATTCGCTATTCTGATTCTGGAAATAGTCTTTACTGTAATTGGTTCTGTAAAAGCATATAATGGTGAATACTATTATTACCCGCTATCTATAAAATTAATACCCTGACACCCCGGAACAGCCGGCTGTCAGGATAAGCAGTTTTCAGGTACGGCCCATCTTTTTCATATAGCGGTCCATTTCCCGGGCGCTTTCCTTTTTTTTCAGATCTTCCCGTTTGTCGTATTTTTTCTTACCCCTGCCCAGTCCGAATTTCAGTTTGGCATATCGGCCGGCAAAATAAAGTTCCAGCGGCACCAGGGTATAACCTTTTTTCTGTATCTTTTTTTGCAGTTGACGAATTTCCTTTTTTTTCAACAAAAGCTGTCTGCTGCGTCTGACCTCATGGTTAAAAACACTGGAGGCCTTGTACTCTTTGATATAACCGTTGACCCAGGTAGCGTGTGCCTGGGGGCTGATATGGACAAAACTCTCGGCCAGGCTTACATTACCGGCCCTTACTGATTTCACCTCACTGCCTGCCAGAGCTATTCCTGCTTCTACAGTTTCTTCTATATAATAATTATGTTTGGCCTTGCGGTTACGGGCAATAATCTTTTTCATTAAAAATCAGTTTTTACGAAAAAGAGAGGGAGATAGTTTTTTAAAAGAAAAATCTGTAAAACTGAAGGAGACGTTATCTATACCTTTACGGTTATGAATTTCAATGCCCAGCTCAACCGGCAGCAGGTAGCTTTTTATTTTTTCATATTCCAGATCTGCTGTAGCGACTACTTTGTTATTCTCATAATATTCCGACTTTAAAAGTATCCAGTCCCCGTTAAAATAAAAAACAGCATAATCGCCGGGCAGCGCCTCCTTTTCCACTATTTTGATTTTGTATTTGAAATCCTCAGGCTTAAGCCAGTACATTTTATACCGTTTAATAAAGGCTGAGTAAGTATTGTACCGGCCCATAGCAAAAAAAAGTCCGGATTTGGACAGGGTATCCTCATAGGGAGCAAACATGTTTTTATAATATGAGCTCACATTTAAAATATGCAGACGGAAATCATATCCTTTTTTGAAATAAAGCATAACATAGGGGTCTTTGTTTTTTCCGGCATTGTTCTTTTTTATATGTTCCTCCGGAACATTGCGCAGCTGACGTTTTACTACAATTGACTCAACTACCCCGCTTAAATTGTCAGGTATGGTTTTCTCCTGCGCGCTTTTAATATTACTGTAGATCTCGCGGGTAGTGGGAATAGCAGGGTTTAAAAAAACGGCTGTTAAAAACAAGATGGTTATAAATTTAGTTTTCATAATATTTTCCAATAGTTTGTACAATCCCGGCCGCAGCATCAGCTTTATTTATAACATCAGTTGTCAGCACAGGTCCCTCTTTATTTATAATGTATATTTTACAATATTTTTCACCAATTCCATAGGCCTGACCCGGTGTTTGACTTATTACCGGATTTGCTATAATCATGTCAAGCTTTTTTTGCCGCAGTTTCCGCACCGCATTTTTCTCTAAATTGTCGCTTTCCGCAGCAAAACCGATAAAAAACTGTCCCGGTTTTTTTTCCAGGGAAGTAAGTACATCAGGGTTGGCCGTAAATTCCAGAATCAGTTTTTTCCCCTTTTTAATTTTCCGCTGCGCATATTGTTTTATTCTGAAATCAACCGGAGCAGCAGCCATTATTAATATATCACACTCAGCAGCAGCGCGTTTTACTTTGGACAACAGATCAGCCGTAGTAGTAAACTGCATATAGTTATCTGCCGGCGGCATGGCTGTCTCAATATTACCGCTGATATAGGTAACCCGGGCACCGGCATTTTTCAGGGCTGTACACAGGTGAAATCCCATCTGACCTGAAGAGCGGTTACTGAGTACACGTACCGGATCAATCGGTTCACTGCCGGCACCGGCAGTCAGTACTACCTTGACCCCGCTTAATTTCTGCCGGACCGTATCTATACCCAGCATATTGTTGATCTTACGTATAATAGCTGTACCCTCTGCCAGTCTGCCCGCTCCCTGATCACCGCAGGCCACCTCTCCGCTAACCGGGCCGATAAAAGACACACCTCTTTTTATTAGATTATGCACATTATTCCGTGTTATCTCCTTGCTCCACATAGCAGGATTCATAGCCGGCGCTATAAGCAGAGGACAGTTCACAGCAAGGGCTGTAGTAGTAACCAAGTCATCAGCAATCCCGTAAGCCAGCTTGGCAATAATATTGGCTGTAGCCGGTACAACCGCCATAAGGTCTGCCTGCCTGGCTGTCTCAATATGCGAGATTCCGGGATCAGTGTCACCAAACATATCTACTGCAGCCGGACTGCCGGCCAGGGAACTGAAAACCTTGGGCGCGATCATTTGGGCTGCCTTGGGTGTCATAACCACCCTGACCTGATGGCCCTGTTTGCGGTAACAGGAAACCAGGTCCAGAGTCCGGTACAGGGAAATAGAGGAAGAAACACCAAATACTATTTTAGCCATTATTAATTATGGCCTGCCTGAAAGTTTTTTTCAAGTAAATTTATTACCGGTTTATTTAAAAAATTGCAGGGATTAACTGTTTTTAACCATTTTAGCATACAGACCGCGGGCAGCTGTCAGTTGCGTATGATTACCCCTTTCTGCTATGGCGCCCTCTTTTACAACCATTATGGTATCGGCATTGCGTATAGTTGCCAGCCGGTGCGCAATCACAAAAGCTGTCCGCCCCTTAAGCAGCTTTTTCATTGCCTTCTGCACCAGTGCCTCGGTAGCGCTGTCCAGATAAGCGGTAGCCTCATCAAGGATCAATACAGCCGGATCCGGCAGCATAGCCCGGGCAAAAGCCAGCAGCTGTTTCTGGCCGATGGATATATTGCCTCCCCGTTCTCCCAGCTCGGTAGCATACCCCCGGGAAAAGTGCTGTATCATCCTGTCAATACCCAGGGTCCGGCATACATGCCTGGCTGCCTGTTTATCCGCCTGCGGCAGTGCCAGACAAATATTATCCAGAACCGTACCGGAAAACAGCTGCGGTTCCTGCATCACTACTGCTATCTGACTACGCAGACGCTTAAGCCGGTAGCGCCGTAGATCCTGATCATCCAGCAGAACCTGTCCGGAGGTAACATCATAAAAGCGGCTGATCAGATTAGCAATGGTAGATTTGCCCGAACCGGTGGCTCCTACCAGGGCAGCTGTCTCCCCGGTCCGGACAATAAAATTTATATTCCGCAGCACAGGCTCTCCGGGTTTGTAGGCAAAATTAACCCCCTTAAAACATACCTTGCCCTGCAGTTTAAAATCAGTCACAGCAGCGGCCGGCTCTGTTATATCCGGTTTTTCATCCAGTACCTTGAATATGCGCTCACAGGAGGCAAGTGCCCGGCTTAACTGGTTAAGCATATTGCTTATTTTCTGCATGGGCTGAAAAAGACGGGTAACATAGGTCAGAAAGGCGGCTATAATACCGATCGTAATACTCTCCTGGTAAAGCAGTAAACCGCCGCCAAGCAGCACCAGCCCCACACTGGCAGTATTCAAAGTAGCTACACTTTGCCAGAACCAGGCAGTCAGCGGATAAAAAGTACGGGTCCTGGCAAAATATTCTTCATTAAAATTACAGAAATAATTAATATTCTGCTGTTCCCGGGCAAAAGCACGGCTTACCATTATACCGGAAAGTGATTCATTTAAAAAAGCATTTACTGCTGAGAGTTTGCGCTGTATATTACCGGCTGCTTTTTTGATGCGCGGCTTCAGTCCGAATACTACAGCGCTAAGTAACGGCAGGATTATTACCAGAACAATACTGAGCCGCAGGTCCAGAAAAAGCATTGCTGTAATGATACCTATGATCATAATAAAATCAACCAGGATTGTATCCAGGCCGGCCATCAGCAGTCCCTCCAGTACCTGGATATCACTTGTAACTCTGGTCATCAGGCTGCCGGCTTTGTGCTGGTCATAAAAACGAAAAGAGAGTTTTTGTAAATGATTAAAAAGGTCACGGCGCAGATTATAAAAAACATAATTACCGGTTTTCATCATCAGTTGTCCCTGAAAACGCAGGGCCCAGAACTGAATCAATACAGTTACACCTAACATGCCGGCAGTATGCAGAAGATTAGTCATATTTCCGGTTGCAATGCCTTCATCTATACCTCTCTGTATAAGTAAAGGCAGCAGCACAGCAGCGCCGACATTAAGCAGAGCACAGACATACATAACAACAATACGGCCGGTATAGGGTTTCAGATAGAGTAAAAAACGGATAAAAGGGTGCTTTTTCAGTTTTATTAAAAAATGCCGCATAAAAGTAACTTTCCTAGGGAGTCTCACAGATGTTAGCCGGATACTCGGTCTGGGTCTGCCAGGTTTCCCGGTAAAGACTGTTTTTACGGAGCAGCTTCTCGTGAGAGGCAAAATCCTGTACTGTTCCCTGATCCAGTACAATAATCCGGTCAGCCAGGCGCAGGGTGGAAATACGCTGGGCAATAATAACAGTGGTCCGGTTCTGCATCAATGTTCCAAGCTCCTGCTGTATTTTTCTCTCGGTAACCGGATCAAGACTGGAGGTACAGTCATCCAGAATCAAAAGCCGCGGGTCGCGCAAAAGGGCGCGGGCTATCGCTATGCGCTGACGCTGGCCGCCGGACAAACCGGCCCCGTATTCACCGACTATGGTTTCATATCCCTCGGGCAGACTGTTGATAAAATCATCAATACGGGCCGCGGCCGCTGCCTGCCGTATAGCAGCCATAGAGGCTCCCGGCCGGCCGAAGGCAATATTTTCCCGTATCGTAGTAGAAAACAAAAAATTCTCCTGCAGTACTGGGCTGATATTACTGCGCAGAAAAGCCAGGTCCCATTCATTTAAAGAATAACCATCCAGTCTTATCTCACCGCCGCAGGGATGATAAAAACGGGGGATAAGAGATATCAAAGAGCTTTTACCGGATCCGGTAACGCCGAAGACAGCTACCCGTTCGCCGGGATTGATAGTGAAAGAAAGATTACGCAGTATCATATGCTCCTGATCATATTGAAAACATACGTTACGAAATTCAAGTTTGCCGCGCAGCGGCTGTTTCCTGGTACCGGTATCATCTTCACGCTGGTCTTTAAGTAAAAGGATCTCGTTAATCCTGACAGCCGCGCCCCGGGCCAGACTAAGCAAGGTGGTATTAAAGGCGAGAATAAACAGGGGGAAACGGATTATCATCAGGTAAGTTAAAAAACCCATTAATACGCCCAGACTCATAGTGCCGTTTATTACCTGATAACCGCCGTAGACCAGGATCACCAGTGCTCCTATACCGCTGGTTAAACGCAGGACAGGATTAAGGTGAGCCTGCAAGGTTGTGACCCGGATATCCTTTGAACGTAAATTAACATTTTCCCTGTCAAACTTTTCCTGTTCCTGTTTTTCCGCGGCAAAAGCCTTCACAATGCGGATACCGCTGAGATTTTCCTGCAGCACTGCTGTCAGCCTGCCGGCCTGCCTGTGTTTGGCCATAACCGCTTTGTTAAGTTTACGGCTGAAATATATAATAATTATATAGACCAGGGGGATAAAAAGATATACCAGTAAAGCCAGGCGCCAGTTCTGCCACAGCATTAAAGCCAATACTGTAAAACAGATAAATATAATGCGCAGCCTGTGCTCCACGCCGAAAGCAAAGAAATTACGGATACGCTGAATGTCGGTAGAGACCCGGGACATCAAATCCCCGGTACGGGCTTTGCTGTAAAAAGAGGCCGGCATATGCTGCAGTTTATCATAAAGCTTGTTGCGCAGATCACGTACAATTGCTTCCGCACTGTACCAGTAACACCGGATCATAAAATGAGCCATGGCGCCGCGGAAAAAGGCTGCTGCCAGGATCAGGGCACCGGCTGTATATAGCTCTCTGAGCATACCCGGTTTTTTGATAAAAGGGAAAATATGGTCGGTTATATATTTAATATATAAAGGAAGAATATAAGAAACCAGGTCCATGCCTATCATAAACAGGACAGCTGCTATAATATAGGAACGGTACCGTTTAAGCAACGGAGAAAAAGTTTTAAAAATAGTGAACATTTTAAGTATTCAGTAAGAGCCGGTTAAAAATTATAATTATGTTTATCATTACAATTTAATAGTACATCAAATGCTAACATCAGGGATTTTTAAAGTCAAATTTACCGGCACCAAATATAAAATTAAATAAAAAGCCGCAAACATAGCTTTACTTTTCTCTGCCATGCTATACTTAACCGTATATAAAGGATATATGCAGAATGAGCCAGCCGCAGAAACCAACCCGGGGGATCGTTACTTTTTCCTGTCTTGCTGCCCGCAGGCATTTATTTGAAAAAATTTTACCGCAGTTAACCGCTTATTACGGTCAGCCCGCAGCACCGCCTGTTTTTTATAATTTTACCCATTCCTCTTATTATGAAAAAGAGATGGGGACAAACCTGGTTAAAATGATTTGCGGTTTTCAAAAACTCTGCGCCCGTAAAAACATTTATAAAGCTAAATGGAAAGCCTTTAAACTGGAAAAAAAACATTCGCACAACAGCCGGCGCCTTTTAAATCTTGACCCCGGCTTTTTAAGCGCGGAAAATTTTATTCTGCTTACTTTCAAAAATTTTTCCCACCGGATCTATATGCGCAAAAACGTTTTTGCTGAACTTACCCTGCAGTACTCTGCCGCTATAAAAAATTTCACTGATCTGCCCTGGACCTATCCTGATTATAAGCAGGAAAAGGTCAAAAAATATCTGCTTAAGCTGCGTCACTTCCTGCTCGGAAAATAACTGTTTTTAAAAAAAATACTTTACATTTTGTATAAAACAGTATAAAATATACAATAAGTAATAATATATACAGCATATGGAAAATGAAGTAATCCCCATTACCCAGGCAGCAAAATACCTGAATGTGCATATAAATACTCTGCGCAACTGGATTAAAAATAATAAAATCCAGTATATAACAACCCCCGGAGGTCATTACAGGCTGTTAAAAACAGAATTAATAAAATTAATGCAGCAGTACAATTTTCCCGTACCAGAGGAACTTATATCGCGTAAACACAATATTTATATCATAGATGACAATCAAATGTTTCTGGATGTATGTGTTGAATTTTTCCGCCAATATCCGGAATACAGGCTTACTACTTTTACCAATGGTTTTGATGCGCTTTTAAAAATAGCTGACCAAAAACCGGATCTTATTCTGCTTGATATATACCTTCCCAAAATGGACGGTTATGAGTTTATCAGCAGACTGAAAAACAATAACCATTTAAAAAATATTAAAATTATTGCTATTTCCAATTATCAAAATGAAGAGCCCAAAACCAAAGCCGAAAATATTGACTATTTTCACTTTAAAGGAGATGACCTGCAGTTATTACTAAGCAAAATTAAAAAATATTTATAAATAAAAACAGGGAGGGGAAATGGGTTTAAAACTGAAAGTCGCTAAAAACAAAGCAGACAAAGACCAGACTTTTGCGGTCCGTTACAAAGTTTTTATTGAAGAGCTGGGATTTGACTCTGAAAAAAAATTTACCGAAAAAAAAGAGCATGATCTGTATGATACCCTGCCCGGTACAGTAAGTTTACTTGCCCTTAAAAACGGAAAAGGCATTGCGGCGGCCCGCTTAATCAAACCAAACCCGCAAATGAAAAACAGTAATAATATATTCGGACTCCCTATTGAAAATTTATATGACCTGAGCGCTTATAAAAAACAAAATATTGCCCCTTGTGAAATTTCCAGGTCCGCTACTTTGAAAAACAACCGCAGTTCCCGGATCATGATGGATATATGGAAGATCAGTTATCAATACAGTCTGCAAAATAATATCAAAGTCTATTGTTCATGCACTGGTACTGAAACCGATTCCGGTGAATCGGCGCGGCTTATTTTTGAACTGATAAAATTAAAAGGCTATCTCCATCCGGATATCTATACCAAACCCCTTAAAACAAGGCCGGCGGCTGACAATAAAAAACAAAAAAACAGATATCCCTTATATAATAAATATATAATAAAAAAAATTAAAAATGCCGGCGGTCTGAATCAGGGTAACCTGGAGTACTTCCAGGAGCTGGGCCTGGACCTGCCCGCCACCTTGAAATATTTTATCCGCATCGGCGGCAAATTTACCGGGCCCCCGGTCCTGTATCCGCAGTTCAGCATGTTTACCCTGCCCTGGGTGCTGGTGCTTGAAGATATTAACGAGCCTTTTAAAACTTTTTTTTCCAGAAAAGCAGATTATATAGAACTGTAATTTTGCTGATAAACGGTTTTAAAAAAAAACAACGCAAATAAGGCAGCTTACTTTAACGATTTATGAAAAAGAAAAAAAATAAAATTGACATGATGGTGGATGAGACAGGATATAAACAGGCCGGATCATTATATACCTGTAAAAAATGTCAAAAAAAAGCTGATCTTCAAACCGCTACCCGGAGCGGATGGGTTTATAAAATTAACGCTAAGGAAAAAGATCTGGTTTATTTAACAAAGAAAAAAACAGGCTATATTCCGGAAAGTGAAGTGGATTACCTCTGCCCGCAGGATTATAAAAAATTACCAGGCTCAAAAAAAAAAACTTTTATCGAACTTGGACTGCCTTATTTCATCTGTACTATTAAAGAAAACGGCGGTATTTACAGTTTTTAATTTATGGTTAACATTAAAAATATTATCACCTCTTTTTTCGATATTTTCACTATTCAGATAAAAAAACTGGAAAAAAATTCCCGGTTACTGGAAAAAAAATATAATGAACTGAAAAAAGAAGATAAAGAAAATAAAATTTTAAATAAGGAATTAAAAAAATCAAACACTAACCTGAAAAAACTTATCAAAACCGCGGAAAAAGAGCTGCAAGAGATTTACGAGCACCGCTTTTTAGAAGAAAAGGAAAAAGACAGAAAAAAAATGGAGCAGCTGGAGAGAAAAATCACCGGCGGTATTGCGCACAAGTTAAAAAATTTATACAATCCCCTTTTCCTTACCATAGATAAAGTAAACCACCGCAACAGCTTTGAAAAAATAGACAGCAGCTTAAGCGGTTTACTGAAACTTTTAAAAAAAAATACTGCCGCTAAGGAGCTGGCTGCTATGCTGCCGCTATTCAATGAACTTAATGAAAGTCATAAACAGCTAAAAGAGATATTTACCATCTCCCGGCAGGCCATAGAACAAAACATTGATGTTATAAACATCTTTGTTCGCTACAGTGAGTTAAAAAAACACAAAACCAGTATAGCCCTTGACAAGGTAATAGATAAAGTAGTCCATTATAACCGCGTCCTTCTGGATAAGGAGCATATAACTGTAGCAAAAAAATATACTGCTTCCCATCACATAACGGGCGGACAGGAACAGTTTTTTTTGCTGTTTCAGAATTTATTATTAAACTCTGTTAAAGCTGTAAAAAAAAAGAAAAAAAAAAGCAGAGGAAGAATTACTGTTACTATCTATACAGCCGCTGATAAGCAAAAAAAAGTTATTCTCTTCCAGGACAACGGCACAGGCATCCCGGCAGCCGGATTAAATAATATTTTTAATTTTTTTTTCACAACTGATCCGGATCAGGGAAGCGGTATCGGACTATCATTTTGTAAAAAAATTATTGAACTTTATAACGGCACTATAACCGTTGCCAGCCGTTTACACCGCGGCACCACTTTTAAAATCACACTGCCTCAGGAGGATTAAATGAATTCCAATAAGCTTGATAAAATAATAGAAGAAACCCGCAAAGAACTCTCTTTAATCAGCAAAGCTGAAAAAAACCAGGAAAAAAAGCAGAAAAACTACTGTGAAGAAACCATAATGGTGGTTGACGATGATACCAACATTATCAAATCACTGGAATTTATTTTTAAAGAAAAATACCGTGTTATTACCTGCAGCAACAGTCTTAACGCCTTGAAAAAATTTTCCCGAAACCGCAACGATATAATGGTTATCCTGCTTGATATCAAGATGGATGGTAAAGACGGAATTGAGCTTTACAAAGAGTTTAAAAAAATCAATCCTGTTATTCCGATTGTCTTTAATACAGCTTACCCGGGCGAATATAAAGTTATGGAACTGGTGCAGACACTGCATCCGTTCGGTTATATAGTAAAGGGCTCAGACCCTCAGATATTATATGACAACCTGGATAGCGCTATTGCTCACTATAAATTAACCAAAGAGAAGGATCTCTTAAATGAAAAGCTGCAACGCACAGTTGACAATTTAAAAAAGCTGCAGCAGTCATCCCAAAAGATAAGCTGTTTTCTGGATGAGGGCAAAATATACAAAGAGAGCGTTAAACAGTTTAAATTTATCAGCCGGTGTGATTATGCCTTATCTTTCCAAACCGGTAAAGCTTCTCCGGAGTTAATCTGCAAGGATCCTGCTAAAAGTAAAAAAACAGATAAGCTTCTTCCCCTTGCGCAAGCTTTGATCATTGAAGTAAAAAAGAAAAAAAAAGTAATCATCATTAACCAGGCGACACCGCAGCAGAAGATAAAAAGAATATTTAAAAACAGATCCCTGCCGGCCAATGTTAAAAACATTGCAGCCTTTCCTGTCAGAAATCACAAAACCATTCATAATATTATAGTTATAATCAACAGTAAACTTGAAAATTTTAATACTGACATAACTCATTTTCTGCTGGCAGCATTTTCCAATCAGATTTCCATATCTCTTAAAAATATCGCTTTAATAAATGCCAAAATAAAAGACAATGAACTACTCACTATCGGCCGGACAGCCGGTACGATCGTACATGATCTGAACAGCCCCCTGACTGTGATTCGGGCCAATCTGCAGCTGCTGGAACAGTCAAAAGGGACGGATAAACAAAAATTTATCAATAATATTAAAAATGAAACGGAAAGAATAATTTATATGATCAAAGAGCTTTCCGACTTTATCCATACCGGAACCAACCGTTTAAAAAAGTCCACTTTTGATCCAAACGAGGTTATAGCTGATTACTGTGCTTTGATCAGGGATAGTCTTAAAAAAGACAGGATACGTCTCAGAGCAAATTATAAATATAAAGGCAATATTCATGGCGATAAACAGAAAATAATCCGGGTCCTGCAGAATATATTAAATAATGCCCGGGAAGCAGTATCACCGCCGGGTACGATCTCCATTACCACTGCCCGGCAGGAAAACAGGGTAATGATTAAAATACATAATGACGGGCCGGCAATGAGTAAAAAAATTAAAAAAAATATTTTCCAGCCCTTTTATTCCAAAAAAGCAAAAAAAAGTCTGGGACTGGGCTTGTATATTGTACAGGAGATCATCAAGCAGCACCAGGGATATATTAACATCGAATCCTCTAAAGGCAAAGGAACAGCTTTTATTATCTATCTGCCCCTTAAAGTATGATTGAGTATAAAAAAGCCCGTACTGCCAAAGACTATCAAAGAATTGCTCTTTTTCAGAAGAAATTTTACCGGCAAAAAAAAAAGGGGGACCGTAAATGGCGGAAAACAAAACAAAGTAAAACTTTTATAGCTTGTGATGATCATAAAGTCTATGCCTGTGTAACCCTGATAAAAGGAAGGTCATCCGGCAAAAGCTTTAATCTGCCCCTGGAAAGATATTTTGATCTAAGCTCTTATAAAGATAAAAGGATAACCCCTGCAGAGTTCTCACAACTGTTAATAGCCGATGACGTGCCCCGTAATGATATAACTGTTAAATTCCTTACTTTTGTTCTGCAGTACGCCTTTAAAAATTCTTTAAACTATATCTGCACCACTGCCAACTGCGGCACAGATGATATAAACAGCGCCCGGATCCTCTACAGAATAGCTCAGCTTAAAAACATGATACATCCCTCTATTAAAACTGCCTGTTGCGGTACCAACAGCTACAACCATTTTCCGCAGCAGCCTCTGTTCAGCACTGCTCTAATAAACAGAATAAAAAAATACCGCTGCCTTGATTTTAAAAAACTGGCTGAGCTGGAAAAAAAAGGACTGCAGTTTCCCCCCAATCTGCAGCTTTTTCAAAAACTCGGCTTTCAGCTCACCGCCGTACCCTATTTCATGCCTGCCTACAGGATATTTGCCCTGCCCATGGTACTGGAACTGGAAAAATCCAGAATCAAAAATATCAAAGCGGTTTACAATGTAAAGATCCCCCTTGCCCCGCGTAAAGAGATTAACTGCCGCTCCGCTAATACGGTTATTCAGTATGTCAAATCACGGCAGGGAAATATACGCCGGCTGCTGAAAGATGTCGAATACTCACTGGATTACCTTACCAATGAAAACAACTGGGTTGACTGCCGCACTATTATTAAGTTATTTGCCAATGCCCGCAAACTTTTTCATGACACGGAGATAGGCTATAAAATCGGACTTTCCTCAGTCCGGTTAAAGTCGCTGGGAGCAGTAAATACCTTATACAGTTTTTTCGGCAATCCGGGGCTGACCTATAAAATGATCGGCAGATTTCAAAATTTATGGAATCTGGTCCAGAATTTTAAAATCATTAAGCGCTCCCGCAATAAAATTGAAATAATAATCAGCAAAGGTCCCATCAATTCAACCAGAGATATTTGTGAGTTTAACCGCGGGCTTATAACCTCAATTCAGTTTATCTGGAATATCAGCATAAAGGTTAAAGAAACAGAATGCGTGCGCCGGGGCGATCCCCGGTGTAAATACGTTGCACAATGGAAACCTTTAAAATCTGTTTCCAGAAGAATATATTATTTTACTGTTGATAAATTATCAAGCTGGTTTAAACTGCGTAAAATAATTAAACAGAAAAAACAGCAGCTTAAAAACAAATACACTGAGCTTAAAAACAAATCCCGGGAAAATATCAATCTGAAAAACATCCTCCATGAACAGAATAAACAACTGCAAAAAATTATAAACCGGAAAAAACAATACCTGCAAACTGCCTATAATAAAAAACAACATCAATATAAAAAAAAGCACCATCTTTATAAAAATACTGTAACGGAAAAATTAATCCGTACTATTGCGCATGAGATCAAAAACAATTTAACCAGTGTACAGGTTTTAACTGAAAAAATCACAAACGCAGATACCGTATCCTGCAATCAGCAAAAGCTGCTTGCTGTTTTTAATTTTTGCCGCCGGAAACTCAACCGGGAAAATATGGCCCGGGCACTGGCATACACTGAAGAGATTAATACTATCTATAATAATTTCAACTTTATAACCGCTAACCTGCAGCAGACCGTAAACGAAACCAACAGTATTCTGAACCGTATTCAGACTGACTACCGATCAGATAACTCACCGCCGGCCGGGCTTAATACCATTATCCGGGAGATAGCTGACCGCTATAAAACCTTGTTAAAAAAAAACAATGTCCGGCTTAAGCTTAAGCTGAGCCGTAAAGTTAACCCGGATGTCAACCGTAAACATTTCACTTCCCTGATTGATAACCTCTTTACCAATGCATTACAGGCTCTGCAGGAGCAGCAAAACAGTACCTCTCCCTGT
>CAZFAK010000047.1:0-14633 GCA_964517045.1 uncultured Spirochaetia bacterium
TCAATTTTTCCATCCTTAAGCCATATTAACCGACTGGTAACTGCCTTAACAGTTGTAAATTATGACTTACAAAAACAGAGATATGCGCTTTATCAATCATCTGGTCAAGCCTCTTCTTGGCTTTATGTTTAAACTCTTCATCACCCCCGGCGAAAACCTCGTCATTAAGCATGATCTCCGGATTAAGCGTAGTTGCAATAGAGAACATTAAACGGGATTTCATGCCGCTGGAATAATACTTTACCGGTGTTTGAGCAAAATTTTCCAGGCCGGCAAAAGAAAATATATCATTTATTTTATTTTTGATTTCATAAGGATTTTTTCCATACATAGCACTTATAAGATAAACATTTTCCTCGCCGGAAAGCTGGGGATTGGCACCGGTAGCTATCTCCAAAAGCGGCACTATATGTCCGGTTACCCTTATACGGCCCTCTACCGGGCGGTAGATACCGGTAATAAGTTTTAAAAGAGTTGTTTTACCGGAACCGTTTTTGCCGATTATACCTACTTTTTCACCGGTATTTATGGATAAGGAAATATTTTTTAAAACAGAAAAAGTATTGGCCCGGCCATAATTTTTACTTGAAAACCAGGAAATAAACGTTTCTTTAAAAGACCGCTTAGGACCGAATTTATGAAAAGTCAGGGAAACATTTTGCAGATCAATATAAGCCCGCTTGTTAGAGGTGGTAGATATATTCATAACGGTTCCTTTTATACAGAAGCAGACCTATAATAAAAATTAATAAAGAAGTTCCTCCCGCAATATACCAGTCTTTTAATGCCGGTAATGCGCTTTTATAAATTGGTGCCCGGAATAGATTGATCATATAGGTCATCGGATTATAAAGCATTACCGCTTTATATTTACCCAGCATATCAGGCCGCAATAACACCGGAGACATAAAATAATAACCGCGGAAAAAAACAGTTAAAAAGTGTTCAAAATCACGAAACCACACCATTAAAAACATAGCTATCAAAGCACACCCGTAGCCACCAATGAATAAAACAGTTACTGAGACGGGCAAAATAAACATAGCCGGAGAAAAACGGGCGCCAAAAGCAATAAGTATAATAAAAACCCCGACCAGGGTCAGGACCATCTCTACTATAGCATATAAACAACTTATAGTCGGATATACCAGTTTACTCATGGAACTTTTTTTTATAAGCGTTTCACTGTTAAACAGACTTTTACCCCCGCTTATAGTCATAGTACGAAAAGCAGTAAAAGGAACCAGTCCGGCAAACAGATAAATATGAAAATCAGGAATATTCCTGCCGATAAGATATCCGAATACAACAGCGTAAATAAGCAAAATAAAAAGCGGATTAAGTAAAGACCAGATAAGTCCCAACACACTACGCTGATACTTTACCTTTAACTGAGCGCCCACGCGGTATTTGATGAAAAAGCGGTATTTTTGCAGATCAAGTATCTCTGTCCAGAAATCACGCCAATCCTGAAAAAAATTCTTCTCTTTGGTTCCGGTTCGGATATAAGTACGCATATTATTTATCTGCTTTTAGTAAAAAAGCAATTATACCATAAAATATTAAATATTTTTGCTTTCATTCCCGTTATTACAATCACCTTATAAAAAAAGCAAGAGCAAACAGAAACGAAAAAAAATTTCCCAATTTTTGTATAAAAGTGTTATATTAAGGTACAACATGTTAAACAACGGGAAAAAAAAATTTATATATATTCCTGTTTTAACCGATTATCAGGAGATAACAGCAAACGGAAGAAACCATGATAAACCTTTCATGCAGTATAGTTACCTATAACAATGACCCGGAAGTACTGAAAAAAACTATCAACAGTTTCTTTACCGCCGGCATTCCTTCCCGCCAGCTCTATATTATCGATAACTCTACCCGGAATAATATTTACGATCATATACAACAGTATAACGGCAGTATTAAATACATTAGAAATAAAAAAAACATCGGTTTCGGCAAAGCTCACAATATAGCCATCCAGGATATATTTCATCATAACGGCGGCGCCCGCTATCATCTGATCCTTAACCCGGATGTCTGGTTCAATGGTAAAACTCTGCTTAATATGATAGATTATATGGACAAACACCATTCCATAGGCATGATGAGTCCCAAGGTGCTTTACCCGGACGGTTCTTTTCAGTATGTCCACCGCAGACTGCCGGCCCCGCGCGATTCCCTGGTACGCATGTTTCACAAGATCCTGCCGCAAAAATTTGTCAATAAAATCAATACCCGCTATGAAATGCAAAATATGAATGAAAATAACATTCAGCAGATACCCCATCTTTCCGGCTGTTTTATGCTGGTCAGAGGAGAAGCGTTACAAAAAATAGGCGCTTTTGACAAACGCTTTTTTCTTTATTTTGAGGATATTGATTTTTCCCGGCGTATCAGACAGTCCTACCAGACTATCTACTATCCCAAAGAAAAGATTTATCATATCTATGCGCGCCAGTCCTATAACAACTTCCGGGTCAAAATACGGCATATCATTTCCGCGATCCGTTACTTTACTAAATGGGGCTGGTTTTTTGACCGGGAAAGAAAAAAATTAAATAATTCCTGAAAAAATAATTGCATTCACTGCTGATATATGCTAAACTGTTCAAGTAATGAACAAGGAAGATGCTTTACTAAATCAGCTTACAGATGTTAATAATTTAAACCAGCGTCAGCTTTCCCAAAAAACAGGCCTTTCTCTGGGCAGTGTTAACCTGGCCCTGAAACGAATGATCAATAAAGGTCTGGTAAAAACCAAAAATTTAAGCGGGCGCTCCCTGCAGTATATTATAACACCCAAAGGCTTTGAAGAAAAATTAAAAAAAACTTTTCGGTTTATTAAACGCACCCTGGCTGACGTACAAGAACTGGAATTAAAGATCAGCACCAGGCTGGATCAGCATAATCTGGAAAAATACTCTAATATCGCTCTTTACGGTGATGATGAATTACGCCTGCTGGTCAGCAATCTACTCAACCAGCGCGGTATTACCTATAAAACTATCAACAGGCCGCGCTGTAAACATAACGAGCTGCTTATAAACTGCAGTAATAAACAACTCTATAATAAAAATGAAATTTTTTTAGCTAAGGAACTCTGATAATTTGCATAATTGCTGATAACAAATATTATTTTTAAGGAAAAAAAATGAAAAAAATCGCTCTGGTAGGTTGCGGCCGTATATCCCATAGACACATTGAAGCTATTCAAAGCAACAGCGGTATAAAGATCTGCTGTGTGTGTGATATAAAAGAAGAAAAAGCCCGTAATACCGGCCAAAAACTAAACGTCCCCTACTTTACCGATTATAAACTGATTAAAGATGCTGACGTGATAGCAGTATTAACTCCCTCGGGTCTGCACCCCAGGCATGCTGCTGATATTGCAGAACATACATCTGCGCCTTATATTTTAGTAGAAAAACCTGTATCTATAACCGTACGCGAGGCTTATGAACTCTATTCCCGTATAGAAAAAGCAGGTAAAACCTTACTGCCGGTTTACCAAAACCGTTACAATCCTCTTATCGCTTTTATAAAAAAAACTATTGACAGCAACCAGCTGGGAAAAATACACCAGTTTGTCTGCAACATTTTCTGGAACCGTAACAACAACTACTTCAATAATGACTGGCACGGTACTAAAGAACTGGACGGTGGTGTGCTCTATACTCAGGCCAGTCATTATGTAGATATGATTCATTATTTTTTCGGCAAATTGAAAGAAGCCAAAGGTATCGGCGGATCCCTGCGGAATCTGGAAGTATTTGATACTATTTCCACGGTTTGTTCCTTTAGCAACGGTACTGTCGGTAGTATCAACGCTACTGTCAGTACTTTCCGGCAAAATTATTTAACTGAATTTTCCCTGATAGCAGAAAATGGAACAGTGCGTCTGTCAGGAACCAACCTCAATACTATAAATTTCTGGGATGTAAAAGACATATCCAAACCGGATATGGACTTTACCCTGGATCATATATACGGCAAAGGCCATGATACGCTGTATCATTATATTGCCAGGGATCAGTGGCATCATTTTCCCTGCAAAGACGATATTCTCTCCGGTATTCAACTCATGGAAAAATTAAGTTATTAAAGGTATATGTAGTGAAAGAAAAAAAAAACTATTTTGTACATGAATCCTCCTATGTGGATAAAGGAGCACAGATAGGTGCAGGCAGCAAAATATGGCATTTCTCCCATATAATGTCCGGGGCCCGTATAGGAGCCAACTGTATACTGGGACAAAATGTTAATATCAGCAGCGAGGCTGTGATTGGTAATAACTGTAAATTACAAAATAATATTTCCGTCTATGATAAAGTGATTTTACATGACTATGTCTTTTGCGGGCCCTCCTGTGTCTTTACCAATGTTATGAACCCGCGTGCTTTTGTTTCCCGTAAGGATGAATATAAAATCACCACAGTCAGGGAGGGCGCTTCTATTGGCGCCAACGCTACTATAATTTGCGGGGTAACCCTGGGTAAATACTGTTTTATCGGCGCCGGCGCTGTGGTAACCAAAGACGTGCCGGACCATGCCGTTGTTTACGGAACACCGGCCCGGCAAAAAGGCTGGATCAGCCATGAAGGAGAATTACTGGGTGATGACCTGGTTTGCCCCCGCAGCGGCCGGGCTTATGTTATAACTGCAAAAGGACTTAAAGAAAAAAACAGGAAATAAAAAAATGAATCACAAAGAAGTATTATTAAAAAAAATAAAAGCCAATCAGGAGGTAGTAGGTGTACTCGGACTGGGGTATGTGGGCCTGCCTTTGGCAGTAACTTTTGCCAAAAACAATATCAAAGTAATCGGTTTTGAAAAAGACACCCGCAAAGCAGATATGATCAACCGCGGGCATAATTACATTGCAGACGTAAATGATACTGATCTGAAAACTATTATCAGCAATAATAAACTTCAAGCAGTAACTGATTTTTCTAAAATAGCTGACTGTGATGCCATACTTATTTGTGTGCCCACACCTCTGGATAAGTTCAAAAAACCGGACATGACCTTTATGGAAAAAGCCTGTACCGAGATCGGACGTTATATTAAACCAGCTACTTTTGTAGCGCTGGAAAGTACTACCTATCCTACCACTACCGAAAATGTTTTACTTCCTATAATTGAAAAGGAATCCGGCCTGCAAAACGGCAAAGATTTTTGGCTGGCCTTTTCACCGGAAAGGGTGGATCCGGGCAATAAAAAATATAAAACAGAAAATACCCCCAAAGTTATCGGTGCTGTTAATAAAGACGGGCTGCAAATAGGCTGTACACTTTATCAGAAAGCTATTCACAATCTGCATACAGTCAGTTCTCCACGTATAGCAGAGATGGTAAAAATACTGGAAAATACTTACCGCCTCATTAATATTTCCCTTATTAACGAGATGGCGCTTCTGTGCGGAAAAATGGATATTAATATCTGGGAAGTAATAGAAGCTGCCGAGACTAAGCCCTACGGCTTTCAGGCCTTTTATCCCGGTCCCGGTATCGGCGGTCACTGCATACCGCTGGATCCCTTTTATCTGGAACATATCGCCAAAAATTATCAATTTGATCTGACCATGCTTAATACAGCCGGCCATATTGAAAACCTTATGCCGCATAGAATGACCATTAAAATCACCTCTGCCCTTAACCGCCAGCAAAAAGCTATTAACGGCGCAAAAATACTTTTTATGGGCGTGGCTTATAAAGCTGATATAGGTGATGCGCGTGAATCACCTGCTCTTAAAATCATTGATGAAGTATTACAGAAAGGGGGGCGGGTTTATTACCATGATCCCTATGTGCCCCAGGTTAAAACCAACAACGGCCACACTTTTACCAGCAGCACCTTAACCGATGAATTAATCCGGAAAATGGACGTAATAGTTTTTACAACTATACATAAACAATTTGACTGTGAAGCTATAGCTGCCCGGGCCAAACTGGTGGTTGATATGCGTAATGCTGTAAACCAAGCCAGTGATAAGGTTTATAAATTATAATTATTTTATTGAATAAAACAAAATGTTTAAATTGCCGCAATTATCTGCATCATCAAAAAATATTTTAAAAGTTTTTACCGGCACTTCGCTGGGCCAAATAATCGGACTGGTATCATTGCCGTTACTGCTAAAATATTTCAGTAAAACAGATATTGGTTTACTGGATCTTTATATATCATTAGTAGGAACTTTTTCCGTAATATCTGCTTTCAAACTGGAACTGGCCATAGTCTTGCCGAAAAAAGAAAAAGATGCGGACGGAGTACTGGCTTTATCTTACCTGGCTCTGGCATTATTTATCGCTGTTTTATCTGTTATATTTTTTACCTGCGGGGTATGGTTTTTACACTTACTTAATGCTCTTAAATTAAAACCATATTTACTTTTGATAATTGCCGGAATAGCTTTAAAAGGAATTAAGGAGATCAATTGCCAACTATTAATCCGGCACAAACGATTCGGTCTTTTTTCCCAAAGTACTGTCATAGAAACAACCGTATTCCGTATTACTCCTGTTCTTATTGCTTTGCTGATCAGCAACAGTCTAATCTACCTGCTGCTTTCTTTTTTAACAGGCGCTGTAACAGCTAATTTATATATCTTTTTAAGGTTTACCAAAAAACACCGGCCTGATTTTACCAATTCCTGGTCCATGTTAAAAAAATATCTGAAAATTCCTTTTATAAACACTGCTTCAGTCTTACTAAATACATTCTCTATCCATATTCCCGTATACCTGGTTGCTGCTAAATTCGGAGCGGAAATGGTAGCTATCTACGGCCTGGCCAACCGCGGTATCAATCTGCCTATGAATCTTATTAGCAGATCGTTCAGACGCGTATTTTATCAGGAAGCAACAGAACTCTATCATAAAACTAAAGATTTTACTGCTCTGATCTATAAATATATAAAAAAAATAACTCTTTTAATGCTTTTTCCGCTTGTTATAGTTATATTATTTGCACCGCTGGCAGTTGATTTATTTTTTGGCGCTGAATTTGTTTTAAGCGGAAAGATAGCCCGTTTTATGATAGGGTATGTTTTCCTGCGTTCTATCACCAGCCCCTTAAGTGTTTCGTTTCTGATTGTAAACCGGCAGGAGATTGGCTTGGTTATGATTATTTTTTCGATAATTATAAGAACAGGAGCCATGCTTTATTTTTCTGCAAGTTTTATTAACATGATGATCGCTCTGACTATATCAGCAGGCGCGTTCTATTTGATATATTTATTGATCATGATTAAAACCGTAAAAAACAGTAGTTAAAATATTTTGAGGCATATAGATGAAAAAATTGTTTTTTTTATTTTGTAAGCTTACTAAAAACCAGGGTTTTATTAAACCGGAGTTTTCTTTACGAAAATTAGTTAAATTTTTTTTTATACAAAAAATATTAAGATTTAATGCTAAGGTAAGCTGGCCGGTTCACTGGAGTTCAACTATTGTTATGCCTGCCAATATTCACCCCGGGTCCAGGTGTCCCGGTTTTAGTAAATGGTGCCATATTGACGGCAGAAACGGTATCAATATCGGTACTAACACCTGGATTGGTCCGGGAGTAAAAATTATTTCAATGAATCACAATATAAATAATTATCACCAATACATACAAACAGAACCGATAACTATCGGTGATAACTGCTGGCTGGGTGCGGATTGTATTATTCTGCCCGGCGTTAAATTGGGCAACCATACCATTGTTGCTGCCGGGGCAGTGGTAGTAAAATCTTTTCCTGAAGAAGACCAGATTATAGCCGGGAATCCTGCCCGGGTAGTAAAAAAGACAACCGTTTATCAACAGTCTTGAATTATGATTAAATATTTAAATCCCGTCAATTATATTACTTATTTTAAAAATCATTTTTTAAAAAGCATCAGTCCTTTAATAAAAATACCGGAAAGGAAAAAAATTGAAAAATACGCTGCCGGCAAGCTGCAATGTCAGCCGGCTTTTATTATTGGCGCACCGCGCAGCGGCTCAACTGTTCTTTATCAGTCCCTTACCAACCAACTTGATCTTTTATATATTGACAACCTGGCTGCTGCTTTTTTTCGTAACTTGTTTTGGGGCTGCTGGCTAAGTGATAAAATATTTAAACAAAAACCGCATAACTGTTTCTACTCCGAGCAGGGCAATACTGCCCGCTGCGGAATGCATGCCCCTAGTGAGTGTGGTAATTTCTGGTACCGCTGGCTGCCCCTGGACCGGCATTTCATTAATGATAGTGATTTCAACAAAGAAACTGCGGCAGCGATCAGCAAAGAAATCAGAGCCATTATTAACCGGTGGCAAAAACCTTTTATTTTTAAAAATCTTAATGCCGGACAGCGTCTTCAGCTTATAGCTGCCATGTTTCCGGATGCAAAATTAATATTCATTAAACGTCATCCTTTTTTCACAGCACAGTCAATTTTACAGACCCGTTACCGCTTAAAAATAAAAGAAAATGCTTTCTGGTCTGTAATGCCTGAAAATATTAATTACCTGAAAACGCGGCCGCTTTATGAACGAATAGTAAAACAGATATATTACCTGGAAAAACAGATCAACACTGATATGAAATTATTTAAACCAGCCAACTGCCTTACTGTGAACTATGTTGATTTAGGTAAAAATTTTAATAAAATTATAACGCGGTGCCGGAAACTTGTTAAGACAACCAATAAAAAAAATTATAAACCTGCTGCCGTTAAAATAAATGAAAGCGTAAAAATAGCACCGGCAGAAGCAGAAAAAATTAATAAAGAAATAGCTAAATTGAACTGGGACACCTACAATGATTAGTAACAAAAAACAATACAGGCAGTTCTGCCGTACGGAAAAAAATATTTCTCTTTTCTGCCGACCCTGGTGGCTGGATGCAGTCTGCGGCAGCCGTAACTGGGATGTGGCTTTATTAGAGAAAAATAACTCCCTTATAGCCAGTATGCCATATTACAAAGTGAAACAAAAATTATTTCACGTAATTAAAATGCCGCTCCTTACCCAGACCATGGGGCCGTTTATTAAATATCCTCCCGGACAAAAATACAGTAAAAAAATCAGTTTTGAAAAAAAAATTATGAATGAACTCATAAAACAGCTGCCGCGGTGTTCTGTATTTAAACAAAAATTTCATTACCAAATTTCCAACTGGCTGCCTTTTTTCTGGCAGGGATACAGTCAAACGACATTATATACGTATATTATAAAAAAAGATATTTCCTGGAATGATCTGGAACAAAATTTTAACAGTAACGTTAAACGTAAAATAAAAAAAGCAAAACAATCTGCTATCTCTGTAACTGCCGCAAATGATCCGGAACTCTTTTATAGTTTAAACCGCAAATCTTTCTATAGACAAAAAAAAAAAATTCCTTATTCTTTAAAATTTATCCAAAATTTATATAAAGCGTGTAAAACAAACCAGGCAGTAAAAATTCTTTATGCGCAAAATAAAAATAATAAAAAAACAGCAGCTGCATTTCTGGTCTATGACAATAACAGTGTTTATTACCTGATGGGCGGAATTGACCCGGATTACAATTATCCCGGCGCAATGGATCTGGTGCATCTGCAAGGTATAAAATTTGCTTTGCAAAGCGGACGTAATTATAATTTTGAAGGAAGCATGGTAGAAAACATTGAAAACTATTTCCGCAGCTTCGGCGCTGTACAACAACCCTATTTTCTGATCACAAAAATTAATTCAAAAATATATAAAACATTATTATTTATCAAAGAAATAAGTAAAAAAATTGATGTTTAACCAGAATAAATTATTACAGACAAAAATAATATGCTTAAAATAACTGCTCCGCATAATAACCTAGAGGAAAGAAACTATATTATCAGTATTATCTTCAAAGACTTTCTTGGCTTGGATTTTCAAACTGAATTCTCTGACCAATATTGTGCTTATAATATAATACTCACTAATAATAATAAATTAGTTATTAAGGATCATTTTTTTAATAATTTCAAGCAGAGTCTGGATTATTTAAAATACAATAATATTCCAACTGTTATAAAGTGGGCCGGTAATTCATTTACTGCCAACCGGCATATTCCGGTAATATACGGGACTGATGTTTTGCAAAAAAGTAAAGATAAAATTCTCTGCGGAATAGATATTTTTGCCTGCTGCTTTTTTATGCTGACCAGATGGGAAGAATATGTTAATAAAAACAGAGATGACCACAACCGCTTTCCAGCTACAGCCAGTACAGCTTTTAAACAGGGGTTTCTGGACCGGCCGGTAGTAAATGAGTATATACAAATGCTTAAAAAAATGCTGCTTTTTCTGGACGATACTCTTAATTTTAATAAACTCCGGCAGCGGTTATATTTAACCCATGATATAGACCAGTTAAAGTTCTGGCGTTCTTACCGGCAGTTTATCAGAATTGTCGGCGGTGATCTTTTAAAAAGAAAATCCCCGGCAACAGCAATTAAAAACAGTTATAGTTTTATAGGCAGTAAACTGGGGTTAGTGTCAGACCCTTATAATACCTTTGATTATCTTATGCGTATAAGTGAAAAAGCCGGCCTGCAAAGCCGGTTTTATTTTATGAGCGGCGGTACCAGTCCGGATAAAGATAACCGCTACCGGATAGATCACTCTCTGTCACTGCAATTAATCCAAAAAATAAAAAAACGCGGTCACCTGTTTGGTCTGCACGGCAGTTATAACTCCTATACTGATCCCGAACAGCTTAAATATGAAAAAAATAAACTGGAAAGTTTACTGCAGCAGGAAATAACCGCAGGACGTCAGCATTATTTAAGATTTACAGTTCCTGCAACCTGGCAAACAGCTAATGAAGCCGGACTAAAGCTAGACAGCACCTGCGGCTATGCAGATAAACCCGGCTTCCGGTGCGGTACCGGGCGGGAATTTTTCGTGTTTAATATTTTGACAAGAAAAAAATTAAATTTAAAAGAAAAACCGCTAATTGTAATGGATTGTAGTTTGTTTGAATATAATACAGCTGCCAACCGGGAAACAACAGACTATCTTACCCGGTTATACCAAAGGGCTGATGCTTTGGTATTTTTATGGCATAATTCTTATATTAAAAAAATGAATCTTTATGAAAAAATCATAAAAAAATATACAGATGAAAAAAATAACTTTAATAGTATTGAATAATTTTCAAAATGACAGCCGTGTTCTTAAAGAGGCACACAGCCTCTTTAAGGCTGGCTATAAAGTAATGGTAGCAGCTTTGCATGAAAAAGCCCTACCCGAATATGAAACCATTAAAAACATTCCGGTACACCGGATCAGACTAAAAAGCAGAGGGTGGAGTAAAAATAAATTAATCCAGATACTGAAATATCTGGAATATATTTATAAAGCTGTTAAAAGATATAAAAAAAATGATATTTTTCACTGCTGTGATTTAAACGCACTGCCAATCGGGGTAATCATAAAAAAAATATTTAATAAAAAAGCCCGCCTGGTTTATGATGCGCATGAACATGAAACAGAGAGAGCCGGTTTAAAAGGCATAGAAAAAATAATATGTAAAATAGTAGAAAAGCTGCTTATTAAATATGCCGATGCGGTAATAACTGTAAGCGAATCCATAGCAGCGGCTTATGCAGATTTATATCATATAAAAAAACCTGCGCTGATTTTAAATACGCCGCTTTATCAAAAAACACCTGTACACTCAAATATTTTCCGCAAAACATTTGCTATTAAAAAAAAACAGCCAATATTCTTATATCAGGGCGGCTTAAGCAAGGGACGGGGCATCGAGATGATGCTGCATACTTTTCAGGCTCTGCATTTGCCCAGCGAGCCTGCACAGTTAGAGCATTACCCGGTCATTGTCTTTATGGGATACGGGCCGTTAACTCCTCTAATAAGCAGTGCTTCCCGGAAATATAACAATATCTACCTTCATCAAGCTGTAAAACCTGATGTTTTAGTTGAATATACAGCCAGTGCTGATTTTGGCCTATCTATCATTGAAGATAGCTGTCTCAGTTATAGATACTGTTTACCAAATAAAATATTTGAATATATCATGGCTGAAATACCTGTTATAGCATCAAACCTTTACGAAATGAAAAAACTGGTAGAAGCAAACAACGTAGGAATTACAATAAAAGAAAACTCACCAAAAGAACTGCAAAATGCTGTAGAGAAAGCTGTGAAATTGAATAAAAATGCATTTCAAGCAGGCATTAAACAATTAAAAACAGTCTATAACTGGGAACAACAGGAAAACAAATTATTAAAAACTTACGACCAATTATATGAAAATTAAAATAACCCACCTTACTACCGTTCATTATCGTTATGACACCAGGATATTTTTAAAAGAATGCACCTCTCTGGCAAAGCAGCCGCATTATAGTGTTGCTTTAGTCGTAGCTGATAATAAAGCAGACGAAATACGCAACAATGTTCACATATACAGTGTGGGCGCATCACTCAGTCGTCTTAACCGCATATTTAAAAAAACCAGGCATGTACTGCAAAAAGCCTTAAGTCTGAACAGTGACATCTATCATATTCATGACCCGGAATTACTGCCGGCTGCCAGAAAATTAAAAAAAACAGGAAAAAAAGTAATTTTTGACGCCCACGAAGATTTGCCTCAGCAGATAAAGAGCAAACCCTATTTAAATTTTTTTGCTAAAAAAATACTTTCCTGTTTAACAGCACAATACGAAAAACATATCAGCAGACAGCTAGACCTTGTAGTAGCAGCCACACCGTTTATTAATAATAAGTTTAAAAAAATTAGTAATAACTCCTGCAATATTAATAATTATCCCATAATAAAAGAACTGTCCCATAAAATAAACTGGCAGCAAAAAAAAAATGAAATATGTTATATAGGCGGCATAACTGCTATACGCGGTATTAAAGAAATTATAAAAGCCCTGGACCGGGTAACAGACTGCAGCTTAAACCTGGCCGGTAACTTTGGCAGTAGTGCTTTAAAAAAACAGGTTCAATCCTGGCCCGGCTGGCAAAAAGTTAATGAAATTGGTTTTATAAACCGAAATGAAGTAAAAAAAGTTTTAGCGCGGTCACAAGCCGGCTTGGTAACCTTTCATCCCAAAGCTAATCATATAAATGCCCAGCCTAATAAAATGTTTGAATATATGAGCTCCGGAGTTGCGGTCATTGCCTCCAATTTCAAAAAATGGCGGGAGGTAGTCGAAAAAAACAGTTGCGGTATATGCGTAGATCCTCTTCGGATACAGGATATTGCAGATGCTATTAACTATATCTTTTCCCATCCTAAAGAAGCGGAACAAATGGGAAAAAACGGCCGGCGGGCAGTGGCTGAAAAATATAATTGGGGAGAAGAAGAAAAAAAACTCCTTTCATTATATGAAAATTTAAGTAAAAAATAAGCAAAAAAACGGATTTTATTTTATAATAAATTATAAAAATTTACGTAACCAAGTATAAAAACATTACAATAAGGTTTGATAATAATTGCCTAACCAGAAAACTATTATATATATCTGCCAGTTTGCCGGAACAGAACAAAACGGCATGACGTACCGGCCCTATTATCTCGGTAAATACGCTGTTAAAATGGGGTACCGTTTTATCGTATTCGGAGCAGGCTATCACCATCAGATGAAAACTCCTAAAAATCTTTCCTCGCAGCCAATCTATGAAAATATTGCCGGCATTGAATATATATGGATTCCTGCTAAAAAGTATAACGCCAACAGCTATCTGCAGCGGATAAAAAGTTTATTTGCCTTCCCCTGGAAACTTTTTTTTTATAATATTAAAAGTATAGTAAAAGATGATGATATACAGGCTGTTGTCTCATCCTCACCCAGTTTATTAAGCAGTATGCCGGCTATAAAATGGTCTAAAAAGTTAAAAACAAGATTTATTTTTGAAGTTCGGGATATCTGGCCCATGTCTCTGGCAGAATTAAGCGGAGTATCAAACCGCAATCCTTTTATCCTTTTTTTAAAATACATCGAAAAAAGATCATACAAAAAAGCTGATAAAGTTTTTAGTGTTTTATCTAATGCACAACAATACATGACGGCTAACGGCATGACCCCTGATAAATTTATCTACATTCCCAACGGGGTGGACAAACTCTCTTCTGCAGCAGATCCCTTCCTCATAAAAAAAACAATATTTAACCATAAATTTATTATAGGTTATGCCGGCAGTATTGGCGTTGCCAATAATCTTTCCAATCTAATCTCTGCTGCAAAAATACTGCAGCAAAATAATAATATACACTTTGTTATCATCGGTGATGGCCCGCGCAAAACTGAGATACAGCAACAAGCAGCCGGCATGGACAATGTAAGTTTTCTACCGCCTGTGCCCAAAAATCAAATCCAGACATACTTACGTCAGTTCAGTGCCGGTTATCTCGGTCTTAAAAAAGGTAAAATGTTTGCTTATGGTATAAGCCCTAATAAACTGTTTGATTATATGCTGGCAAAATTACCGGTTTTACTTACAGTAAATACCAAAAATAATATTATCGCCAAAGCATCCTGCGGTCTACTGGTCAGTCCTGACAACCCCCGCGAGTTGGCAGATAAAATATTAACCTTATATCAAATGTCTGAACACACCAGAAAAGAGTTAGGCAGCAACGGGTTTGCTTTTGTATCCC
>CAZFAK010000048.1:0-7380 GCA_964517045.1 uncultured Spirochaetia bacterium
AACGTCCCCGAAAAAGCGGATATTTTTCATGCGCCGGACGCTGTGATTTTTAGCCGCGGTAGACTTGCTTATGGATATGACATTCGGTCAACTGCAACACTAAGTTCAGGATTACAGTTTATTTTATTAGCCGGTTATAATACCGGCGTAACACAGAGGCCGCGCAACCTGCCCTGCATCGGTTTCATAATGAAACCGCAAGCAGGGTAGCGCTTTCTTGGTTCTTCTTTGGACAAACAAAGCAGAATGAAAATACCGTCATCCAAAAAAAACAAAAATACCTGTAAAACATGCTATAATAATTTGATCTTTTATGAAAAAAATATTCTTAATCTGCCTGCTTCTTACCTGTTTGCACGCTTACCACAAAATTAACCTGAATTTAAATTTTAAGATTACCTCTAAAGTTATCACTGATATCAATAATGATAAGCATAAAGATCTTTTTATTATCTATCAGGGTAATGAAAAACATCTGCAATACTATGCCGCTATCTACCTGTATAAAAATAAAACCTATAAAAAAGTTCTGACAACTCCGATTGCTGACGCTTCTGCCTTTGATCTGGCAGACCTGAACGGTAATGGCATTAAAGATTTTTATTTTATTAAAAACAGATCCGTCTTTGTCCGCTTTATCTACAGTAAAAATAATACTTTTTATATGCAGCAGGCCTATATGCTTATCAACTATCCCTCCCTTTTATCATTTCCTGTATTTAATAATATAATTAACTATAATTTTGTACTGGACCTTAATAATGACAATCAACCTGATATTGTGCTGCCCTATTATAAAGGCTTTCGTATATTTATCAATAAAAACAAAAAATATATTAAAAAACAAATTTTAAACTGCAATCTGGGTGCTGTTGCCTCTCCTTTTCAACACACCTCCAATCTTTTCCAACGCAATGCCATACTTTACAATATCAACCTCCCGGTAATCAACATAACAGATTACAACCGTGACAATATTAAAGATATTATTATCATTAACCAGAATGATATTAATGTTTTTCTACAGCAAAAAGATAAATTTATATCAACACCGGTTATAATACAAATTCCGCAGGCACAGGATAATAACTTAATTCAAAACGGTTCACTCAAAGCACTGGACTTCATTAATAAAGACAATTATCTCGATATCATCTGTCAATATATGTACAAAAACGATAAAACCATCAGCTCCAAACTTATTGTCTACCAGGGACCTGCTTTAAAAAAAAAAAACAACTCCCAGCTTTATAAAGCCCAAAAACTTTATGTCTTTAAAGAAAAAGGACTCTTTATCTCTTTCCCCCCTATTATCGAAGATATCAATAATGACCAGCTGCCTGATATGCGTACCTTTTTCATTAAAATATCTTTTATAAAAGCACTTACCGCCATGTGGTCCAAAAGTACGCGTGCATCTTTAAAAACCATGCTGCAGCAGAAAAACAACCGCTTTTATATGAATACTATCAGTGATACCAAATTTGAAATAGACATAAAATACGAAAAGCCTTTTATTGCTTCCATAGTTAATGTACGGGGAGATTTTAACGGTGACCGGATTTCCGATATCCTTATCGGCCATATAGATAATCAAAAAGTGGAAATATTTAAAGGCCGTAAAAACGGTAATTACAGCGACACTCCTATGTACACAGTAAGTAATCCGCTTTACATTACGCATAATGTACTGGATATCAACAACAACCGCCAGGATGATCTTATCATGTTCTCTTCTGCTACGGGCAAAATTGCCGCTGTTATTTTTTAACCACTCAGTAATGAACTATTTCCGTATTATAAAAAAATTGCAAAAAATTATGCAATCAACCGGTAAATATCAACTTAAAACATTCCGAAAACAGCTTGATATCAACTTTAAAAATAAAAATGAATTTGTTACTGCTGTTGATATTAACTCGGAAAAAATGCTGAAACAAAAATTAAACAAATTACTGCCGCAAGCATCTTTTTTCGGTGAAGAAACAGGACGTACCTCCTCCAGACCATATGAATGGATTGTAGATCCCGTAGACGGAACCACTAATTTTGTAAAAGGTATTGATCAATTCTCTATCTCAATTGCTTTAACTGAAAACAACATTCCGGTTACCGGTGTTATTTATAAACCCTTCAGTGATGAATTTTTTTACGGCGTAAAAGATCACGGTGCCTATTACCAGGACAAACCCCTTACCCTGAAAAAAAATACTGAACTTAAAAATGCTTTAATCGCCACCGGTTTTCCCTACCGCTCACCGCAATATCTTGATACCTTTATGCAGTGCGCCCGGGAAGTTCTGCAAACCTGTAGCGGTATCCGCCGACTCGGATCAGCAGCCCTGGACCTCTCCTACCTGGCAGCTGGTTTTTTTGACGGCTTTTGGGAAAGCGATCTTAAGCCTTATGATATAGCTGCTGCGCTTGTCCTGTTACAGGAAACCGGCTGTATTACTGTAAATGAAAAAAATCAAAAATATAAGTTGTTTGAAGACCGTATATTTATAGCTGCCCATCCGGCTATCTTTAAAGACTTCGCAAAAATAATAATTAAATACTATAATTAACTGACAAAAATATGGGTAAAGAAAAAAGAAAATATAAACGTATAACTATTAACGAAATGATTCTGGATAAAGACACACCGCTAATACGGGATACGATTAAAAATATAAGCGGTAACGGCTGTTTTATACAAACCAACCAGCAATTTGCTATCGGCAGCATTTATGAAATGGAGTTTAAACTGGAAAATAACAGTAAACCAATCAATGTTAGCGGCAGGATTGTCTGGAAATACAACCCTCCGGAAAACCTACCCGCAGAGCAAAAAAAAAATCTCCACGGCTACGGCATTCAGTTTACTTCAATCAACCCTGAAAAGGTACAACAAATTATTGATGCTATTATCTATTTTAAAGTAAATAAAATTACCAAAAAATAATTATTTAATTAACTGCAGCCTGAGGTACTGCCGCAGTTCTGACATTTTAAACAAGTACCGTTTCTTACCATAGCCATGCTGCCGCATTCCTGGCACACATCACCGGAGTAACCTTTCTGAATAGCCTGTTTATATTTAATCTCGGTCATCGTATCACTGCTCATGTTCTGACTAAACTGCCCTACTGTTACCGGTTCCGGCGCTAAAGGTTCATTACTCTCTGCACTGGTATCAATATCATTCTCATCATTTTCTTCTTCACTTTCATAAGCAATATAACTTTCCTTTTTTTTTTTTTCACTTATCTCTACATGAGCCAGATCATCCCGGCCGAGATAGGTCACTGCCAGTTCCCGAAAAATATAATCAATAATAGAATTAGCCATCTTAATACGATCATGCCCTACTACCATACCGTTGGGCTCAAATTTGGTAAAAACAAAAGCATCTACATATTCATCCAGGGGTACTCCATGCTGGAGTCCCAGTGAGATAGCTATCGCAAAACAGGAGAGCAGACTGCGGAAGGCTGCTCCCTCCCGGTGCATATCAATAAAAATTTCCCCAAGCTGACCACCTTTGTATTCACCGGTACGCAAAAACAAAGACTGATTACCAATCTTGACTTTCTGGGTATATCCCCCGCGCCGAAAAGGAAGTTTTTTTCTTTTTGCAATGTACCGGTATTTATGGATAATCCGCTCTGCTATCTGAACAATCTCTTTCCTGTCAATATGCTGCTGTAAATCAGTGTCCTCACTATCAGAAATGGTATTCAACGGCTGTGATAGTTTGGAACCGTCCCTATACAGAGCTGCTCCTTTGATACCATACTTCCAGCAGGATTTATAAATATCACCTATATCCTTGATTTCCGCTTTGTTAGGTAAATTAATGGTTTTGGATATAGCTCCTGAGATAAAAGGCTGACAAGCTGCCATCATATGCACATGCGCTAAAGAGGAAATAAAGCGTTTTCCTTTTTTACCGCACTTATTGGCACAATCAAAAACCGGATAATGTTCTTCTTTTAAAAAGGGAGCACCTTCTACCGTCATAGTACCGCACACATAATCATTGGCCTGGTTTATATCCTCGCGCGAGAAACCTAATTCCCGCAGCATATTAAAATTGAGTTTATTAAGTTTCTCTTCCGCTATCCCAAGCCGGTTTATAATAAAATCCCTGCCGATCGTAAATTCATTAAAAGCAAACCTTAATTCAAAAGCTGAACTCAGACTTTGTTCTATTTTTTTTATAATATCATCAGTAAAACCTTTTTCTTTTAAAGATTTATGATTTATAACCGGTGCACCTTTCAAAGTTGCATGCCCCTTAACATAGTTGCTGATATCATTTATTTGTTTAGCAGTATAACCAAGGTTTTTCAAAGCAACCGGTATTGATTGATTGATAATCTTGAAATAACCGCCACCAGCCAGTTTTTTAAACTTAACCAATGCATAATCAGGTTCAATACCGGTCGTATCACAATCCATTAACAGCCCAATCGTTCCGGTCGGCGCTATAACCGTTACCTGGGCATTACGATAACCATTACTTTCCCCTAATTCCGCAGCTTCATCAGCTGCTTTTTTAGCAGCCTGCAGCAAATCAGCCGGCGCATATTTAGCGTCAATACCAACCGGCGGAATTTTTAGATTCTCATATTTATCCTTGGCAACATTATAAACTGCCCGGCGGTGATTACGTACCACCCGCAACATAGTTTTTTTATTTTTATGATATTTCTGAAAAGGTCCGAAAGCCTGCGCCATAAGTGCTGACGTCTTATATGCTGTCATATGCATCAAAGCCGTAACACAACCGCATAAAGCAAACGCCTCTTTACTGTTATAAGGAATACCCTGCATCATTAAAAGAGAACCCAGATTGGCATATCCCAATCCCAAAGTACGGTAATCATAACTTAACTTCGCCATATTCTCACTGGGAAACTGCGCCATTAAAACAGATATCTCCAATGTAAAAGTCCAAAGTCTTGTTGCGTATATAAATTTTTCAATATTAAACTGATTTTTTTTCTGATCATAAAACGTGGCCAAATTCAATGAAGCAAGATTACAGGCAGTATCATCCAGAAACATATATTCGCTGCAGGGATTGGAAGCCCTTATCTGGCCTCCTTCAGGACAGGTATGCCAGTCATTTATAGTGGAATGAAACTGTACACCGGGATCTGCAGAACACCAGGCAGCATAGTTAATCTGATCCCAAAGTTTCCCGGCTGATACTGTTTTACAAGGTTCCGGAATCTGATTTTCAGTTTCTGCCTTTCTTTTTTCCTCTCTTTTATATAAATGCCATTTTTTATTATTTTCAACAGCTTCCATAAATTCCTGAGTCACACGGACAGTATTATTGGAATTTTGTCCGGATACACTGCTGTAAGCTTCCGAGTTCCAGCTGGAATTATAGACCGGATATTCCCACTCTTTTACACCCTGTTTGGCAAGATGAATAGCGCGGTCTATATAATTTTCCGGAACCATAGCTGCCCGGGCTTTACGCACCGCATTCATTAAAGCTTTATTAATATGTTTATTAAAAGGTTCATTTTCCGGGTGTTCGTTTAAACATACTTTAATAATGTTGTTCAGATGAAATCTGTTTATTTTGGAACCAGCTACCAGAGACGCTACTTTTTGTTCCTCAATTACTTTCCAGTTTATAAACTCCTCTATATCAGGATGATCAACATCCAGTATAACCATCTTGGCTGCGCGGCGCGTAGTACCGCCGGATTTGATCGATCCTGCTGACGTATCACCTATTTTTAAAAAGGACATCAGTCCGGAGGAACGGCCGCCGCCGCTCAGTTTTTCCCCAGCCCCTCTTATTTCGGAAAAATTGGTTCCGGTACCGGAACCATATTTAAAAAGCCGTGCTTCTCTGGTCCACAGATCCATAATACCACCGCTGTTAACCAGGTCATCTTTTACTGATTGAATAAAACAGGCATGCGGCTGCGGATGCGTATAAGCATCATCAGCTTGGGTAAGTTTACCGCTTTCAAAATCAACAAAGTAATGTCCCTGTGACACACCTTTAATACCGTAAGCCCAGTTAAGGCCGGTATTAAACCACTGCGGACTGTTAGGGGCTGCCATCTGATAGGCCAGCATATAACGCATTTCATCATAATAAACCCGCGCTGATTCCTCATCATCAAAATACTTGGCTTTCCAGGCCCAATAGGTCCAGCAGCCGGCCAGACGGTGAAAAAGAGCCCGGCTGTCATTTTCAGCACCAAAACGCTCCTCTTTGGATTTGTCAGCTGTTTTAGTTATATCTTCCGTACCAGGTTTAAGCCATTGCGGGATTCCCTTTTCATTTACTTTTTTCAAATGAAGCGGCACACCGGCTTTGCGAAAATACTTTTGCGCTACAATATCCGTAGCTGTCTGGGACCAAAAATCAGGTACATATACATCATCCATATGAAAAACCAGAGAACCGTCCGGATTTTTAATCTCTGAGATGCGTTTAACAAAATTGATTTCTTTATAAGGATTTTTATTACTTTTAGTGAAAAAACGAAGAAATTTCATTTACTGCCCCAAATTTTAAAAAACTTGTACTAAATAAAGGAAATCAGCAAATAATAACACAATTTATTGCGACCCCTCCCCAATTCTAGTAAGAAAGTACAGGCAGTTATTATATTATACAGTCATTAGTTATGTCAAGAACTAAAAAAGTTTTTTTTTAAAAAATAAAAAGTTTTCTTATTTTTTGTATATAAAAAAAGATTGCATATACAAAAATCCCTTCAAATTACTGTTTTTTATATATACCTGTTTCCCCGGGCGGCCTTTTTTTCCAGCGCGGATGCATCCAGAAATAAAGCTCCGGTCTTTTTTTAATCAAATTCTCCAAAAACCGGTTTATCTGCAAAATATTGGTATACAAATCATCACTAAATGGTATTTCCCGGGAAAAATGCACTTCATGTTTACCATCAGGCCGCCGTAAATCCCAACCGAAAAAAACCGGCGCGCCGGTTTTACGGTTTAAATAATGCGCGCCGGTTGCTGTAGAAGCGGATTTATTAAAAAAAGGAATAAATGCGCCTCCGCGGGCCTGATTCTGATCCATCACCAATCCCAAAACACCGTTTTTTCGTAACAACCGTATACTCTCTTTTAAAGCCTTTTTACGCGGTATAATACGTAAATTCTTGGTATGCCGGATCTGATTAACGTAATGATCCAGTTTGGGATTATCCAAAGGCCGGGCTACTGCAGCTACATCATAACCGCGAAATGCCAGGCCCATACAAATACCGCCCCATTCCCAGTTGGAAAAATGGGAGGAACATACAATAGCCCCCCTCCCCTGCTCCAGGTTGGCTCTAATATGTTCCGTACCGTAAAAAGTGGTTATCTCTTTTACTTTAGCTATAGAATATCTGG
>CAZFAK010000048.1:7390-14568 GCA_964517045.1 uncultured Spirochaetia bacterium
CTGGACTGCATAATAAATTCATATAAAGTCACACCCAGATGCTTATAAAAACCTTTAATAACAGTTTTTCGTGCTGTTTTACTATAGCCGGGAAAAGCAATACCAAGATTGATACGGGTTACTCTTCTGGCTGAACCAACCAGAAAATATATAAAAAAGGTTATCAGTTTTCCCAATCCCTTACCCAGAAAAGCTGGTAAAATACGAAAAATTTTAAAAATAAATAAAGCCGGCCAGTATTCAAGATAAATTGCAACTATAGATTTTTTCATTTGCTTAAATTAAGATAACAATCCGCCAACAGACTGTAACTAAAAACAAATACAGTGAAATATTTCAATGATAATCAGTTTAAAATAAACCGAATATCAATCTTTGACAAAAGCTTTTTTAAATAAACTTATTAGCCCCTTAACCTGCTGATAAATGTTTAGACCGATTACCAGTCGTCCGACATATAATCACCGCTTTCTCTGGCCCGCTCTTCCTCTTTTTCAGCAAACATATCTGTTTCTGCTACCAGGTTATCAAGGTAAAGATAATATAAACCATGAGTATCTTCCATGTGCGTTTCCACCAGCATGGAGTTAACCTTTATGCCCCGGCGTCGGTACTGGGAAGTAAGGCTGGGATTATCCTGATCAATATTACGGCCTATACGGGAACTTAATTTATTCCAGCCTGGAAAATTTAAACGGCCGAATTCAACCTTAAATAAACGGCCCTGAATATCACGTATAATAGCACTTAAAAGATGACGTTTATTACGGCCATGCACCCACACCTGCAGTTCCTTGGTAACACCCGGAATATGTATCTCCCGCGGCGGGCTCATAGCAAACCAGTTTAAACCGCTTTTAAAAAAGGCTACTTTACTGCCCAGACAATAATTTTTATCCTTACCAGGTTGTTTGCTGTCCTGATCTACCTCCTGTGAGCCGTTTTCGCGGCGCTGTACTCTGATCAATCCCTGCTCTCGCGGCATGGAACCAAGCCAGGAACTGGCGTCTTCAAAATCTTCAATATTTGTACGGACCACATCTATCTCACCCTGCAAACTGGTATCTTTGTATTTATCAGAAACATTGCGGTCATCACTCTGGCCCTGACCAGCCAGCCAGGTAAAGAAAAATAATATTGCTATAATTATTGATAATCTCTTCATAATAAATTTCCTTTTATTTGTTTTCTTCTTTAATTAAGTCTCCGTACTGTTCTTCTTTAAGCTGCTCTTCCAGCTCCCAGCCGTCGTAAAGATCCCGGTAAGTATCAGCTACTACTTTTAAAGTATCAAAAAACACATGCAGCTTGTCAGCACGTTCTTTAGGATTGGAGGTTAAACGGAATTTTTTAAACTTCAAACCGCGCCGGCGGGGTAGCTGCGCTTCTTCCTGAGGAATAGTCGGCGGTACCGGTGTATGAATATTTTTCCAGCCCTTATAATAAAGATTACCTACATTCAGGGTCCAGTAATACCCCTGATAATCCTGCAGAATATAATCCATTTTGTAAGCTACATGCGGACCCCATACCCAGCAGCTGATTCTTTTTACATGACCTCTGAACGGTTTAACATCCTTGGGTATAATCTCCAGCCAGTTATAAGCCCGGCGCTTAAATGAAGCAGTAAGACCCATACATTTAGTTGATTTATCCCGTTCTTCACCCATGCCTACCGGTACGTTTTCATAGCTTTTCAAAGTATTGGAAAGGCCGTATTTAGACATTTTAACCTCAAACTTTTCATTAGGGTCTGATTCAAAATCCATATAAGTATAGGAAGTTAAATAGGTATCTTTCATCTGTCTGGCATAATATTGTGCTGTTATAAAAGCAGAACATATTATTACCAAAACTACTGCCGGAAATAGTACTTTTTTTGACACTTTTTTCTCCTTTTTCTATTATTTATAACATCGGTTCAGTTATTATAATATATTAGTTAATTTTTTCTAATTCATCTTTATTTCTTTTTATAATCATCTCTTCTTTTTTTTCACTTAAAAAAGTCTGTAAAACAGCATCCAGTTTAGCGCGCTTTACCTGTTCATTAATAACTTCCTGCTGTTGCGGAAAAGGAAGATCCTTTATACGCGCTTTAATCTTTTGATATACCTGATCCCGTTCAGTATCATTAACGGTTATACCGGATTTGATCTCCTTTTCTATAAAATACTCCAATACAACCTGGTCCTGTAATACATCCAGGGCATCCTGAACATACTGTTTATCGGTAAAATCCTGGATGGCCATCTCTTTTTGCACCATAGTCTGAAAGATCAGATCTTCATAAGCTTCTTCTTTATATTGTTTATATTTCTGCGGGCTGCGCGCTTTTACCTCCTCCGGAGATACACCCATTAAAGAAAGCTGATCTTTAATATGACGGTTAAGCTGGGAACGGGTAATACGGGTCCTGTCTACCAAAGCTACATTTTTTTTATCCATACCATAGCGTTTAATGCGGTACTCTTTTTCCAGCCGTTTTTTATAGATTTTCTTAGCCTTGTCTATTTTCTGCATAAGAACTGCCTGATAGACTTTACTTTTCTCATCCATAGATAAATCTGCATAAGCTTTTTGACTTTCACCATAATATTGATTAAAAAATGATTTTATTTCCTCTTCAGTAGGTTCCTCAATCGAACTGGTCTCCTTGGCCATATCTTTCATTAAAAACAAACGCTGTATCCAGTTTTTTTTCTGCTGCCTGTAAACAGCATTAACCTCTTCGTTATCAATAGAGTATCCTTTTTCTTCCGCCTCATGCAGAATGATATGCAGCTCTATAAATTTATTCAAAAAAGTGTTCAGTTCACTTTTATCAGCAATAATCTTGTCAATACCCACCCCCTGCTGCCCCTGCTGCAGTTTGGCAAAATTGATATATTTCTGAAAAGCTGCTGTATCGATCTCCTCCCGGTTTATCTTTATAATCCAGTCCGGAAACAAAAAACTCACAGTTATTAGTACTAAAATCCAAAATTTACTTTTATGCATAAAATCTCTTATTAAAATATATAAATTCCAACTATTGTATAATTTAATTTAAAAAATGTCAATTAATATTACAAAAAATGTGATGACTGTTACCAGTACTAAAGTACATAACTGCTATCTATAAGTGCTTAAAGTATAAAAAATTATATATTCCGCAATAAATTTGCTGCTTTTTCCGCACCGATTGTTAAAATAAACCCTGCCAGTTTCGGTCCCTTATCCTTGTTTATCAATAATTTGTAAAAAAAGTAAAAAAAATTTTTATTATCAAGCTGATACTTATTGATAAGTTCATAAAATTTTTGCGATAGTTTAAGCTCATCAATATCACCTCCACCTGCTAAACAGGCTCTGATCTCCTGAAAAGCTCCTATATAACCGGGAGGTAGTTCTATCCTGACCGGAGTCTCATTAACTGTAAACCGGAAATCAGCCGGAGCATATTGTTCCAGCCAGTTTACAGCCCGTTCAATACGCTGTAAAAGCAGCTCCTCGTCATAGCTGTTTTTAATCTCTTTACGGTAATATGCTGCTGTTTTGCTTTTATCAAAACTGTTGATCTGTATTATATTGCAAAGATGGCGGAAAGAAGCCCGGAAAGGCTTATCTTTATATACACTGCCGGGCTGAGCCAGCTGATATACTCTCTCCTGCTGTTTTTTCTTTTTGGCGGATAAAGGTTCCTGACCAAAATAACGTCTTTCAAGTCTGTCAAAATCCTCATAATATTTTAATACATCAAGATCAAAACTGACAGCAAATTCCACATTGGTCCGGTAGGAAGCAAAAAGCCAGCGCACCATTGCCGGCTCATATATATCCAGTACATCCTTAAGCCGGATAACATCCCCGGCAGAAGAAGATATCTTACCTCCTTTGCCTTTAATACGGACAAAATCATACATAATATAGACAGGCGGTTCATAGTCAAATATCTCTTTACTGATAATACGGGCGGTATCATACGATCCGCCCTGGGAGGAGTGATCTTTACCGCCCGGCTCAAAATCCACCTGTTCATAACACCACCGCATAGGCCAGTCAACACGCCATACCAGTTTGACATTCCCCTGTTTGGCAAAATCAGTCTCGCCGTTATGACCGCAACTGCAAGTGTATTTAAGTAAATACTCATTGTTGTAAGAAGTTAATGTAGTATTATCAGTACCGCAGCTGCTGCAGTAAACAGTTACCGGATACCAGTTATCTGCCAGAGGGGTCTTACGGAATTTATTCAGAATTTTTTTTACAGACCCGGTGTTACGCAACACTTTTTTTATCAGTTCTTTATAAGTACATTTTTTATACATATATCCCTGACGAATATATTCCGCATCTATACCTACCTGATGCAGACTCTGTTCAAATTCATTTTCAAAATAAGCTGCATAAGAGAGATCCTTATCATAAGGGGAGGGGATATCACAATAGGGCCGGCCTATATAGTTCTCATAAGAACCACTGATGCCTGCCGGTACTTTGCGCAACCGGTCATAATCATCCCAGGAATAGATAAAACGGACTTTTTTACCCCTTTTTTTAAAAGCACGTACAATAAGTTCAGTAGTTATAATCTCCCGGAAATTACCGATATGAATACTGCCCGACGGACTGATACCGGAAGCACATACATAGCAATCCTTATCCCCTTTCTGTTTTATAATCCGGGCTACTGTCTGATCCGCCCAGTGAAACGCTTCTTTCATTAATCTCTCCCTTAAAATTATTGTACCATAAGGATATAAAAAATAACAAACAGCCTTATAAAAAATCACTATAATTTGCCTGTAGTAGTCATAACATAAAATAACCGATTTAAAAATTCAGCTGAAATTTAAATTCTCCTCTTTCCGGTATTCAAACAATTTAAAAATTCCTTTTAATATTCTTTTAATTACTTTATAATAACCGACAACAAAAATAAAGCCCAGTATCCCTTCCGGCTGTTCAGGTAAAATTAATCAAAAAAACTATATCCTTTTAAAGAAAATATTTAACTGTGTTTTTTCGGTAAGACCGCTGTTTCAGCTTAAAAAATAAAAACCATATGCAATATAATTAATAAAACCTTTATAAATTTTATATATAGCTGCTAACTCCTTATACTTGTTTTAATTTATCACAGCCTATCCTGATTTCAAAAATTATATTAAAATAACCCCTATGAAAAAAAACAAACTTAAGATAATCTTTCTCGGTGGCTTAAAAGAAATAGGAAAAAATCTTACTATCCTGGAATACAGCAATCAAATAATAATTATTGACTGCGGTTTTAAATTTCCCAAACAGAACAATTTCGGCATTGATTGTGTCATAAATGACTTTTCCTATCTTATCTCCAACCGGAATAAAATAAAAGCAATTGTAATAACCCATGGCCACCTTGACCATATCGGAGCACTTCCCTATTTACTACAGCAGCTTGGCATAAATATTCCTGTCTACGCACCTTCTTTTGCTGTTTTACTTATTGAATCTCTATTCAGAGAATTTCCGTATTTGAAAATAAAAACCAAAACTTTAAGACCGGAAAGAAAAATAAATATCGGCTTTTGCAGTTTTATACCCGTTAGTGTAAGCCACAGTATTATTGATGCTTTTTCTTATATTATTAACACACCTGCGGGAAATATTCTGTATACAGGTGATTTTAAAATCAGCGATTCAAATTTTATTAAAAAAATAACTCCTTATACCGCCAGTAAAATAGTGGCAATGTTTTCAGACTCCACCAATGCTATTACTCCGGGTTATACCAAAAGTGAAAAAGATATTGTTAACAATCTGAAAAAAACATTTCTGGAGATAAACGGACGTATTATTATCTCCACTTTTTCTACTCATTTAGAAAGAATCAGTAATATTATTAGCATAGCCCGGGAATTAAAACGGAAAATTATTGTAGTCGGGCGTTCTATGGAAAACTCTGTAAATACAGGGATTGAAAAAAAATTTTTACAGGCTGAGGACGTTATTGTATCCAAAAAAAGTATAAATAAAGTAAAACCGGAAAGATGTATAGTTCTTATTACCGGAACCCAGGGAGAGCCCCTATCCGGTTTATCTTTATTGTCAGAAAACAAACACAGAGATATTAAACTCAGTAGTGATGATACTATTATTCTATCTGCGTCCAGTATACCCGGTAATGAATATAACATTACGCAGATGAAAAATAATTTTGCTCAGAAAGAGATCAATGTTTTAACCAATGATGATATCGATATCCATGCTTCCGGTCATGCTTCAGAGAATGATATTTTTTTTCTGTTAAATATCGTAAAACCCAAGTTCTATATCCCTATACACGGTGAAGCGCAGCATATGCTGGCCAATAAAAAAATAGCCCTTAAGTCAGGAATAGCTCCGGAAAATATATTTTTACTGGATAACGGCGATATTCTGGAAATTGGTAAAAACAGTTCCAAAGTATTAAATAAACTGAAATTAAAAAATATCTATATTGAAAATAAAAAAAGTACTACAGTAACCAATGAAATTTTAAACGAACGGAAAATATTGTCAGTTAACGGTTGTTTGTTTGTTAATATACTTCTCCATCATAATACCTGCCGGCAGGTAACTGTAAAAAGTAAAGGACTGGTGGATCGTACTGCCGGGAATTATACGGAACAGATTATTACAATAAGCAGGGAGGTTGTTTCTGATAATCTTTCCAAAAATTCTGTTGGGGATATAAAAAAAATACTTAAAAAAAAACTGCGGAAATATTTTTCAGCTGAATATAACAAAAATCCAATTCTTTTTATTGATATAACAATTACATAAATGTTTCACGTGGAACATTTTGATTGAGTAAAATGTATAAGGCTCCGGTTCAGCTTTATACACAGGAAAACAGAGACAGCTACAGTAGACCTGTTTCTGTATAAGCAGTTAATTTCCGCCTCAGATGCTCGGTTGCAGTATGTTTTATTGGCTGGTTTATAGAAGATTTATCGTTTTTCTATACTTTGCAGTTAAACTGCGGCTTAAAATTGATACAGAGTTAATGAGGAAAATATTTTTGAGGGCCACGGTAGACTGGTGTCTGCATATTACCGCTGGTCAACTTCCACCTCAGGTGCAGGGTTATACAATATGTTTGAAACCAAACCGCCCGGAGCTACCGGTATCCGCTTTTGGACTTTAAAAGAAAACCGCATGCAGGGTGCCCT
>CAZFAK010000049.1:0-14458 GCA_964517045.1 uncultured Spirochaetia bacterium
TGCGATTCTCAGCGGCTCTCTGTGTAACTTTTACAGGAATGAAAATTCACACCCTCTGGTTTAAAATAACATTTGTATAATTAAAATAATGATATAATAAAAGCGGAAATCTTATATATAAGGGAAACCCATGGCAAATCAGGAAATTTTTATTAAAAAATATTCTTTAAGTGACTTTTTCGACTTAACCGTCAAGATGCTGCCGCACATCTGGAAAAACGCCCTGCTTATTCTGTCTCTGGTATTTATACCGTTAAGTTTTTTTTTCTGGTTCTGTTTGAAACAGGCCTTTAGTGTTTTACCGTCAGTTATTAATATGGCTGCACAAAATCCGGATCTCTCTGCTGTACTGGAAAATATGAGCCGGTTTTACGGTTATATCGGGTTACTTGTTTTGATCACAGGTGTAGCATCCCTGTTTGCCAAAGGAGTTATATCTTTAAATACTTTCAAGGCAGCTTTTGGCCAGCCTGCTCCCTTATCCAGCCTTACCGGAGCAGTATTCAAAAAAAAACTGCTCAAATTAATTTTACTGAGTTTATTAATTACTATGATATATGTCGGTATTATTATAACCGCAATTTTAGTAACCGTATTGGGTAGTCTTCTCTTTTCCGCTCTTATGCAGAATGTAATACTGGCGGTTTTATTAGCCATAGGTTTCTACCTGGGACTTTTCACTGTTATCATCTGGCTGTCGGTTAAATTCAGTTTTGCCCTGGAAGCAATCATACTGGATGACTGCCCGGTCTTTACCAGTATCAGTACCAGTTTTAAACTGGTACAAAAAAACTGGTGGCGTGTTTTTGGTATTACCCTGCTTATAAACCTGATTATATCCTTTATGATAAGTATTATTATTGCTCCGGTAAGTATGTTTATAATGCTGCCGGAATATTTTGAACTTATCAAAACCATGCTTAACAACGGCAATAATGAACTGCCCGGCCGTATGCTGGAATTTTATACCAAATATATTCCCGTGCTCGGCATTTCGTTTGCTTTACAAAGTATAATTACCTATATGCTGTTTCCGGTTTTTAAAGCTCTCTTTTATATTGATCTCAAGGTCCGTCACAACCAGCTGGATCCCCCGCCGCCGCCGGTAAATAAAACACTGCCTCCATCATCCTCTGCTGTATCCTTATGATAAATAGGGGAAGATTGTTACTTAACGGCTATTTTGAAAAAAAACACCGCAGTCCGGTCACAGCAGCCTTTATTGTCATATTAGCTGCCGGTGCTCTTTACTCATTTCTGGGACAGCTTTTTATCAGTATGATTTTTTTTTTAAGGGGCTTCATGACAGAGCTGCAGCAGCAGCTTAAGCATAGCGACTTTTTCACAGTTTATAAAATATTAATAGAAGACAATAAATATTTCTTTATGATAACAACCTCTGTATTCCAGTTCACTGTACTGCTCGGCCTGACAGTACTGCTTGTGAAAAAATGGCATACTAATCGCTGGAAAGCTTATCTTAAATATAAAAAGTTTAACCCTCTGGCTTTACCTTTGAGCATACTGGGTACAGCAGCGATTATTCCCATGGTCTTAAAATTAAACCAACTATACAAATACTTTTTTCCGGTTATGGAAAAACTCAAATCGCTCTCCCGGCCCCTGTTTGCCGTAAACTCGCATTTTGATATAATTTTACTTTTACTGACAGTATGCATTACGCCGGCAGTGTGTGAAGAGGCTTTATTCCGCGGTTATTTTCAGCGCACCCTGGAGCGCCGCTGGAAAATATTTATAGCTATTCCGGTCAGCGGACTACTTTTTGCTTTGTTCCACAAAAGCCCGCTGGGACTGCCTGTACTTACTGTTGTCGGTATATACCTCGGTCTTCTTTTTTATGCTTTTGATTCCCTGTGGATAAGCATGTTTACCCACTTGCTGTACAATGCCCTTATTATAGCCGTAACCAATATTCCCGCAGCACAAATGCCGCTTGTTTTTAACAGCAGCGGCAGTGTTAAAAACACTGTTTTTATAAGCTCTGTGGTAACTTTTCTGCTGATTACAGTATTAATTATTATACTATTTCCCGGCAAGCGGCATAGAAAAAGTTATATTAAGCAGGAATAAATTTTAAGCCTCTATAAAGATAATTACGGGCAAAACCATACTTCGGCTTTTACTTGCCAAAATGTTTTTTTTTGTATTGCTCCAAAAGGACTGCGGCTTCATCTTTGCACTGGCCGCAGACCGTACCAAGCTTGGTATACTCCTGCAGCTGAGCATAAGTACGGGCTCCTTCCAAAACCGCGTTTTCTATTTCATGATCAGTAACCTGCATACATTTACATACAGTTTTAGCTTTTTCCTCACGTATTCGGTCGGTAAGATTATTACGCTTATAGTAGTCATTAATAGCAGTCCGTAAAGCTTTATCACCCAGTACCGAGCAATGAATTTTATGATCCGGCAGCTCGTCTAACTGTTTTACAATCTCTTTCGGGCCCAGGGTAAAAGCTTTGTCCAAAGGCATACCTTTAATCATTTCAGAAAGTACCGAGGTACTGGCAATGGCACTGGCGCACCCGTATGTCTGCCAGCGCGCATCACTGATAGTCTGCGTATCCTTATCAACCTTGATCAACATCAACATCTCATCACCGCACTTAACATTACCTACCAGTCCCTTGCCGTCCTCTTTAAAATCTTCATCTTTTTGCAATACATTACGGGGATTGGTAAAATGTTCCCGCACCTTATCCGAATAAGCCCAGCTAAAAGCAGTCACGTTATCTCCTTTAGTATGCTGTTGACATGTCCCGTATTCTGGTTATGACAGGCGGCAGCTTTTCCAGTACATAATCAATATCAGCTTCTGTATTCTCCCGTCCGATACTGAACCGGATAGAGCCGTGCGCGTATTCCACCCCGATACCGGCAGCAAGTAACACATGAGAGGGATCAAGCGACCCGGAGGCGCAGGCCGATCCGGTAGAGGCAGCTATACCTTCCAGGTCCAGATATAGTAAAATGGATTCTCCTTCCGCACCGCGGAAAGATACATTAAGCGTTCCAGGCAATGAATACTCCTGGTGGCCGTTAAATTGTATATCCGGTATTTTTTCAGTAATACCCTGTTTGAGTTTTGCCCGCAGGCTATGGTATTTGCGGCAGTCACTTTCCATATCATCCTTAAGCGCCATAACTGCTTCACCCAAACCGATAATGCCCAGTGTGTTTTCCGTTCCTGCCCTTTTGCCCTGCTCCTGGTGTCCTCCCCGGATAAAAGGACAAAACGGGGTTCCTTTTCTGGTATAAAGTACGCCTACCCCTTTGGGACCGTATACCTTGTGCGCTGACAAGGAAAGAAAATCAACACCGAGTTCATCAACATCAACCGGTATCTTGCCCAGAGCCTGGACCGCGTCTGTGTGCATGCGCGCTCCCTGACGATGCGCTATGGCTGCTATCGCTTTAATATCCTGTATAGTGCCTATTTCATTATTGGCCATCATCACTGATACCAGTCCTGTTTGAGGAGAAAGTTTTTGCTCCAGATTATTAAGATCCAAGCGTCCGGTTTTATCTACGTTAATGTATTTTACCGAAACACCTTTTTTCTGCAGACAATTGGCAGCTTCCAGAATACAGGGGTGCTCAATAGTTGATACCAGTATCTCAGTTTTTTTAAGATCACATCCCTGAAAAACATTACAGCAGGAGGAAAAAATATTTAAAACCGTGTTATTGGCTTCCGAACCGCTGCCGACAAAAGTTATCTCTTCCGGAACAGCGTTGATAAAGGCAGCTACTTCCCGGCGGGCTGTTTCCACCTCCCGGCGGGCAGTACGTCCTAAAAAATGAAAGCTGGAAGCATTGCCGTAAGTATCAAGATTTTGCTTAATGCGTTCTTTAACACGTGGATGCAAAGGCGTAGTGGCATTATTATCCAGATATACTGTTCTTTTATTCATACATTCCTCTGTAAAATAGTATAGATAGATTTAATTTTAAGTCAAGCAATAGTTTTATTAATTATAACATACCTTTAATAAAACCAATTTTAATTCTGTATCCGGTGATAAAATTGACCGGCTAATTTATACAGCATCAAAGCTGCCGCAGCTTTTAACTGTAACAGGGTATACATTTCCACCAATATATTTTATAATAGTTTATTCAATCTGTAAGGACTTTTATTATGCAAAAAATCATATTACCTCTGTTTTTATTGTTGCTCTTCCTGCCGGAATCAGGCCGCGCTGACAAATTCACTGCTCATCTGATTACCCTGCCTCTTATCGAAGGAAGCGGCGCAGTCGCTGCCCTGACTACGCTTAAACATGCCGGTTCGCCGGTTAGCAAAAGCGCAGCTATTGCCAATATGGGCCTGCTGGCGGTTAATTCCGGGCTGGGATTATTTACTATGATTAAAAAAGATAAATACCGCACCATAAGACGCTGGCACAGGATAATCGGCTTCTCCCTGACTGCTGCCGGTATATGGTTAAGTCTTGCCACAAGCCTTGATAAGGGTACGGCCGGCAAATATATTCCCTATACTGCTTACGGTTATACAGCTATGACACTTATACCGCTTCTTATGTTCAAATTCTGACCAAAGTTTAACTAACCGGTAACATTCGGGTGAGTAATCTTTTTCTGTTTTTGATATAAAGTATTACGGTGGAGACCGAGAAAAGCAGCTGCCTCTTTATGTTTGTTATCACACTGCACCAGAGCATAGTCAATAAGTTCCTTATCCAGCCGCTGGCTGATATAGTGATACAGACCTTTATGCCTGTGTTCAGCTGTCTCCCTCCTTATGAGTTCACGGTATAAATTATCATTCACAGTAACAGGAGAGGGCCTGATGCCGGGGGGCAGCAAATCAGTGTCCAGCATGCTGACTTTAGCAAGAACCACAGCCCGTTCCACTGTATTCTCAAGTTCTCTGATATTACCGGGCCATTCATAGGAAAGAACTGCTTTTTCAAAAGCAGGCGTTATCCACTTTACTTTTTTCTGATAACGTTTATTATAGCGTTTTATAAAATATTCAATAAAAAGCAAGATGTCATCCTGCCGTTCCCGGAGCGCAGGAAGAGTAATATTAATAACATTAAGACGATAGTACAGATCCTCCCGCAAACGGCCCTCTTTGACTTCCTTATAGAGATCCTTGTTAGTAGCAGCCATTATACGTACATCCGTTCTTATACTCTGCTCACCGCCTACCGGCTCAATAACTTTCTCCTGCAGAACGCGTAAAATTTTGGCCTGGAGATTAATATCCAGATCCCCGATCTCATCCAGTAGAATAGAACCGCCCTCTGCCAGCTGAAATCTGCCTTTTTTTTCCCGGAAAGCTCCGGTAAAAGCGCCCTTGACGTGTCCGAAAAGTTCTGATTCCAGCAAGTTAGCAGGTATGGCAGCACAGTTTATACTGATAAAAGGACCCTTAAAACGATTGCTCTGCTTGTGGATCAGCCTGGCCATAACTTCCTTGCCGCTGCCTGTAGGACCGCTCAGCAACACAGTGGCGTCCGTAGGCGCTACCTGAGCCACTGTCTCAAGTATAGCTGCCATCTGTTTACTTTTACCCGGCAGCACATTTTGTGTCTCCCGGCGGCGCAGCTGTTCAGCCAGTTTTTTATTACGGTTGGCAAGTTTATCCTTTTCCTTTAACACCTGTAGATAATTATAAACCTTGCTGGCTAAAAAAGGGATGAGCAAACTGAGCACATCCCGCGTATTATGAAAATCAGTATCGGACAAATAGGGCTTTTCCACGCCCAGCACACCTATAACCCGGTTATTGTGTTTAAGCGGAAAAGAATAAAAAGAAAAGGTTTTGTTTTTCCCCCGGTGGATTTTCATTTTATTTAAAAACCCGGAACTGCTGCTGATATCCCGGATAACTATCTCCTGACCGTTTTTAAAAACCCGGCCGGTTATACCTTCGCCCGCAGCATAGTATCCCCTCTCAATAGCTTTGCGGCTTAATTTAAAGCCCAGCATTGTTTTCAACTCCCGGCCATGTTCCCGTAAAACCAGAAAACCTCTTTGCAACTGCAGTTCACGTGCTAAAAGCTGCATCACCTGGTCAAACATAGCCTCCGGATCATATTCTTCTTCCAGTATAGCGGCTGTTTTAAGTAATAATTGCTGGCGGTTAATTTTAACATTAAGTTCATGCACCAGTTCCAGCCGCTTCAGTATCTGGGCTGCGAAAACAGCAATAATCTCCATTAATTCCTGGTCCTGTGCTGTAAAAGCCTTAAGGCGGCAGCTGTCAAGGCTGATAACACCAAACACCCTGTCTTCACTTTTAAGCGGAACAGCCAGCTCAGAGCGGAGGTCACTGCGTAAAACAATATAATAATCTACTGCCTGGCTGTCATCGATACGCAGGGACCGGCCATGCGCCGCTACCCAGCCTGTAACGCCCTGACCGGTTTTAACATTGGCGCGGGCGATGTTGGTCCGGTTAAATCCACGCGATACTTTAACTTCCAGATATTGACTCTGCCGGTTTAAAAGCATAATACTGCCTGTATCCGCATTACTTACTTCAATACATTTATCCACCAGATAATTTAAGAGTTCATCCAGAGAAGTCGCTGCATTGATCCGGGCTGCCACTGCTGTAATAACTTCTGACTTATGCATTTTATAATTTTCCTTTTTATAACTTATAGTATAGCCCCGTAAAATTTAAAGCGGCCAAGTGTGTGCTGGCGATAATGGGGACAGACCCTTAGATTACTATATTACTATAATTTAGTATAAATGTAAAATTATTATTAAATGCCTGTTTTTATATGCATTTTCTCATACTAAGTGTAAAATGTATCAATTTTAGTGCATTTTTCAGGTAAATAAAGTATTATGCAGTTAAAATTTTATCACTACAAGTAAAAATAGTAAAATAATTGCAAAAAAGTGCTTTTTTGCCCTATAAAAATATTAAAATCAAAAAATAAAAAGTAAAATATAATCTTTGGCACAAAATATGCTATATGTAAGTATACAAACTAACTAAGGATAAAATTATGAAAAGATTATTACTAAAATCAGGTAAATATATTTTTTTCCTGGTCATAGGCAGTACCTGTCTCCTGGCTGATCAGTCTGACAGCAGCAGCGCGCTGGTCCGGGCTGAGGATGCTGTCTTTACGATTAATAATACCTGGATGCTGGTAGCTACCTTCCTGGTCTTTATTATGCATCTGGGCTTTGCCAGTCTGGAAACCGGTTTAACCCGGGCCAAGAATACCGTCAACATTTTGTTTAAAAATACCGCTATCGTAGCTATCGGTATTTTAACCTATGCTCTGTGCGGTTTTTCACTAATGTATCCCGGTTTCAGCAACAATGCAGCCGGTTTCCTGGGATGGGCAGGCTGGGGTATCGGAACTGATGCAGCCGGATTAACATCAAACTATGCCGCCGGTTATACATACTGGACTGATTTTATTTTTCAGGGTATGTTTGCCGCTACAGCAGCAACCATTGTTTCCGGGGCCGTGGCTGAAAGGATAAAACTAGGTTCATTCCTCTTCTTTTCCACGATATTTGTAGCCCTGGTTTATCCGGTGGCAGGCAGCTGGAAATGGGGCGGAGGCTGGCTTGCCGGTCTCGGCTTTCATGATTTTGCCGGCTCCACCCTGGTGCATTCTGTAGGAGGCTGGGGCGCCCTGGCCGGAGTTATCTTACTGGGCAGCCGTACCGGAAAATATGTGAACGGTCATATCAAGGCAATTCCCGGACACAGTATGCCGCTGGCTACAATCGGGGTATTCTTACTTTGGCTGGGCTGGTTCGGGTTTAACGGGGGCTCGGTCCTTTCTGCAAATCCGGGAGCGGTATCCTATGTTTTTGTTACTACTACTCTGGCTGCAGCTGCCGGGATAATCGGAGCAATGCTTAGTTCATGGATTATACAAAAAAAGCCGGATCTGACCATGATTCTTAACGGCTCCCTGGCCGGTTTGGTAGGAATTACCGCCGGAGCAGATGTTGTCAGTATCATGTCTGCTGTCCTGATCGGCTTTATTGCCGGTATGCTGGTAGTTGGAGCAGTACTCTTTATAGATAACCGTCTGCAACTTGACGATCCGGTGGGTGCTCTTTCCGTACATCTGGTCAACGGCATCTGGGGTACACTGGCGGTAGGTCTCTTTGCCGGCGGTACGGTTGTCGGCAGCGGCAGTGATGCCTATACAATCAGTTTCAGCACTCAATTACTGGGTGCCGGCGCTTATATGATATTTTGCTTCCCGGCTGCTTTTATTATCTTTTATGTTCTTAAAAAAATAATAGGAATAAGGGTAAGCAAAGAGGAAGAATTGCTGGGACTGGATGTTGGTGAGCATGGTATGGAATCTTACCACGGCTTTCAAATATTCAGTAATGAATAAAACAAGGAGCTTAAAATGAAATTAATAACAGCTTATATAAGACCGGAAAAACTTAATGATGTTAAACAGGCCCTGTATGAAGCAGAGGTAAGAAAAATGTCAGTTACCAATTCCCTCGGCTGCGGTCAGCAGGGAGGATTTCATGAAAGTTACCGGGGAGCTGACATTGAAGTTAATCTGATCAAAAAGATCCGCCTGGAAATTGCCATCAATGAAGCTTTTCTGAAAAAAACTATTGACGCAATTATCAAAGGCGCGAAAACCGATCAGATCGGCGATGGTAAAATATTTATTACCGAGCTCAAAGACTGTATCCGGATCCGGACCGGTGAAAACGGCAACGCTGGTATCGGCTGACTCAGGATGGTGCCGGGTTCTTCCCGGCACCCTTTTTAAAAAATAAAATCCAATAAAAAAAGGAAAAACAATGAAAAAACTTACTTTAATAATGATGCTAACGCTCTTAAGCAGTCTGTTGCTGACTGCCCGGGAGAGCAACACGGAAATGGAAGCAGAGCCGGTTATGAAAGCGGCGGCAGAAAAAGCCCCGGCCACAGAAGAAGAATCCCCGCTTACTTTTTATATGAACGGAGATGTGGACGCAGACATGGCCTTTGGTATGGGCAGCTCGTTTACCGGTGTGGGACACGCTCTGGATGCCAATTTTACTTTTGGTACTTCTTACAGGGATATAGTATCCGGCGAGTTTTACCTGACCGTTTCTACCGGTGACGCGGGTGACCTGCCTGCATTCGGTCTGCCCGGAAATAAATGGGCGGCGGACATGGCCTTTGACGGGGTGTGTATCTCGGTCAATGACCTTTTCGGGTTTTTAAATCTGAATATTATGGACTATACCTATGATACGGGTTCGACCTCTTACTACCTGTTTAAAAACCAGAACATGATCCTTCCCCTCTATTATCCGCGCGGTATTAAGGCTGCTTTCAATCTGGGCAAAAAAGCCTCCCTGGAAGTAGGAATCGGGGTGGATGACGGTGCTGCTGCAGACATCTACGTAGCAGACAGTCAGTTTAAACTGATGAATGATAAAGAAACAGACCTGCTCAATGTTTACTTTGCTATGGGTAAAGAAAACGCGGCTGAGGATTTCACCTTTATCGCCACCGGGTTTGATTTTACTCTGGGTGATTACCTGCAAGTATTTGGCGGCGCCCTGCTGCCGATAAACAGCAACCAGCAGGTTGCCCTGCATGGCGGGCTGGAAGGAAGTATCGGCGGGGACTTTTCCCTGGCCTATGCGATCCTCGGCGGATCCGACCGGGCGGAAAGGCTGATTCTCGGCAGCACTTTTCTGGAGTCATTTATGATCTACACCGAACCAGGCTATAGTTTTAATGATTATTTCGCGGCCGGACTGCCGCTGGAGTATCACCATTACCGTTCCCAGCTGGCCGGTACTCAATCTGACCAGATCCGGGTTGTGCCTAGCCTGTATTTTTATCCTATGAAAGGGATGGAGATCCGGGTCTGGTATCAGCTGGCCGCAAATATCAAGGGCAAAGCAGATAACTTTGCCGGTCTTGAGATAATGTTTCCCTTTTAACCAAAGTGTACAGCTGTCGTTGCCCGGAATGCAAAGGCTGTTTCCGGCCACGGTAAAAACTGCTTACAATCCCGGATTTCGGTTTCCGGGATTGTTCTCTCATAAAAAATTTTGTTACCTAAATAAAAACTGATAATCTATTAATGATTTCCTAAACTATTGGTCCAGTTTTATTTATGGTACATCCACACCGCTGAAACCGCCGATAGTGATCCTGATCTTTTCCGGATAAGTAGCCTGAATAGTAGAGGAATGCTCAAATACATCATCATAGGCAAAAGCATAGGTTTGGGAATCGTAACTGACATCATAACTGTGAAAAAAAGCGACATATTCGTTATGCGGATCATCCTGAAAGTATTCGCTGTCATCGCTCCAGTCCTGCGCTGTATCCGAAGGAATAGCAAGATCAATAGCATGGCGGTTAAAAGCAGCGGCAAAATGTTTTTGCACGTTTTTATCATTTTCCGTACCTTCAGCCAGCTTGCCTTTGGCCTCGATCACTTCCTGAGTGCTGGGAATACCGTTAATAGTGCCGCTATCTCCGACTGTTCCCGGCCCGGCAATTCTTTCCATATAAAAAACATCGCTGCTTTGTACCTCTCCCTGCCAGATACCCATTTCTCCCCAGTCAACTTTTAGCTGGCGTGAACTGTACTCATTCCATACCTCATTGATGCGGGTCTGGAAAAAATCCTCATAGGCGCCGCCGGACTTGAATTCAGGTATCTTGGAAGGCTGCTTAATGATCCCGCTGGTATCATAATAGGCAGTTACATAGCAGGACTGAAAAGGTGTTGAAACCCGCTGCTGCCATAAACTTATGATTTCCTGGTGGGTTAAGATCTCACCAATACGTTTGTAAGTGCCGCCTACACCGCCGACATCCTCACCAAAAACCTCCACTCCCATAGGATACTGATAAGCGTCCACGCGGCTGCTGTTGATCCAAAGTCCGTTTACAGCCCAGGTAAGCTCAATAGTCTCAAACCTTATGCCCCGGCTGGGGTCAGTCTCGTTTTCCAGGTTGGGCTGGGCATAAGTCCCGTTAGCAAAAAAATGAAGATAAAGCGGCTCTTTAAAGGAAATAAACATTTTACATCCTTCTATTTCCGGGATACCGAAGGTCTGAAAATTAATTTGATTCAAGCTGGTAAAACAATCGGCATAACTCCAGCCGGTTGTATCATGCGCCGGACCGCTAATCGTATTGTAGGATTCATTTATATTGTAAAGCTGACTGGCAGCACAGTCCACCCATACACCCTGGCCACCGCTTAAGCCTACTACTGCAATAAAGATCTCTGTATCTGCATAGCCGGATTGATTGTCAATCAGATAAGGCAGCATATTACTGCTTAAAAAATTGGAATTAACTGTTTCATTAAAAGGGGTCTGCTGGTCCAGGGCAACAGAACTGCTCTGCGAAGAGCTTTCAGCAGAACCGGAAGAGGGGAACAGACCGGCAGAGGAAGAGGAAAAACTTGCCCCGGATGACACTGCAGAGACTGATCCGGTACTGACTGCTGTCAGGCTCCGTTCTTTTTTGACACAGCTAAAAGAGAGAAAAAAAATAAAAAATAGAAAAGTTATTGTTTTAATTAATTGCAATTTCATAAAATTCAACCTTGTGCAAACGTTTGCATGTAATTATGCTTTATTTTATTCTGTTTGTCAAGCAAAATCAGTAATATTGTCATATTATCATTCAATCATAATATTTTTATACTAAAATATTATTACTCCAATATCAGCCCCAGCTATTTTTAAAATATACAGTTAGCGATTAAACTGCAGCTTAAAATAGACACAAAGTAACTGATGGAAATATTATTTGATAGCCCCGGTAAACTCACTCCTGCATACTGCCGCAGGTCAACTTCCACCTCAAATGCTGGTTTACACAATATGTTTGAAGCCAACAGCCGGCCGGAGCTTTTGGGCTTTAAGATGAAACCGCAAGCAGGGTGTCCTTCCTGGTTCTTCTTTGGGCAACCCGGACGCACAAAATTATTTTAAATAAAATCAATTTTCATGTTATAGTTTTACAGAGGCAATGCTATTATGTTTAATAATTTACTGCAAAAGCAATTTACCCATCTGAACCGTTACCGGGAAATTATTCAGATACTCATAAAATATAATTTTATTTCCCTTATACGTCATCTTAAACTTGATAAACATTTATCTTACCGGGAAAAATTAAAATTAAAAAAAATTAAAAAAAAAAATAAATACGGTTACTGGGAACGTTATCGGCTTATTTTACAGGATCTGGGACCTACCTTTGTTAAACTGGGACAAATCTTAAGCAACAGGCATGACGTATTACCGCCTGAACTTATTACAGAATTTACCAAACTGCAACAGGATGTTCAGCCTCTGCCTTTCACCAATATAAAAAATACAATTGAAACTGAATTACAAAAACCGCTCCATAAAATTTTTCGTCACATCGATAAAAAACCGTTGGCCAGTGCTTCCATTGCTCAGGTTCATAAAGCTGCTCTTTTAAACGGCCGCAGGGTAGCTGTTAAAATTCAACGCCCGGACATTAAAGACAGAATCAATACTGATCTGGAGATAACACTTAATTTTGCCGTCCTGCTGGAAAAATATATTCCCCGTACCAGAAATTTCCGGCCGGTACAGATTGTAAAAGAATTAAAAGAACGCATTTTCGAAGAGATAAATTTTATCAATGAACTGAATAATATGCAGCGTTTTAAAAATAACTTTGAAGATAATACTGATGTTTATGTCCCTGCAGTGTATAAAAAATATTCGACCCGTAAAATTCTGACAATGGAATTTATCTCCGGTATTAAAGTCACAGATTTAAAAAACAAAACCCGGCAAAATAAAAACAGGTGCCGTTTATATGCGGAAAAAGGGGCAAACAGTATTCTCCGGCAAATATTTGACCACGGATTTTTTCATGCGGACCCTCATCCGGGAAATATTTTTATAATGGACAATAATAAAATCTGCTTTCTGGACTTTGGTATGATGGGCAGCTTGCGCCCTCTCTACCGGCGATATTTAAAGCAGATCCTTTTCGGACTATCGGAAAAAAATACCAGTCTGGTAACCAAAGCACTGCTTAAAATTGCCATTACCAAAGGTCCGGCGCCGGACCGGCATCAGCTGGAGGAAGCTGTTTTCAACCTCATTGACAAATTTGCCGACTTGCCGCTTTCTGAAATACAGATAACCTCTATCTTGCGCAAACTTTTTGATATTATTATCACCTTTAATCTTGTTTTCCCGACTTCTCTGACCTGGATGCTCAAGTCCCTGATTACAATTGAGGGAGTCGGACAAAAAATTTATCCTCAATTCCAGATGATGAAAATTATAAAGCCTTATCTAAAAAAGATATGGCTGCAGAATATCAATTTTAAAAATTTACTTAAAAAAATTTATATCTCCGGTTCCGAATATGAACAACTCGTAAGCGAGTTTCCGGGAGCTTTTTCTGATATACTTAACAATCTGCGCAGCGGCAATACTAAAATTATATTTCAGCACCAGGGACTGGATCATTTCAGCAACCGTCTTGACCGCATTACTTACCGCCTGGTTTTCGGTCTTGTTTTAGCAGCTATACTAATCAGTTCCGCTATCATGGTCATGGCAGACGCGGCACCGCACTGGCGCGGCATACCGTTATTAGGCGTTGCCGGTTTTGTTATTTCCGGAATTATGGGTTTTGGCCTGCTGATCAATATTATCTTAAAAAAACTTGGTAAAAAATAAACACCTACTTCCATACCTTGTATAACCTATTACCAAAACTGTTTCTTTTCAGCTGACAACTCACCGGGCATCCGCCCATGCACCTACCTGACAATAAACTATTATTTTTTTTATCCGGCAACACTGCAATGAAGTTGACCTGCTGTACTCTGCAGATACAAGTCTACCGTGGCTTAAAAATAAAATTTCAACCATAGTGTACTTACTCCTCCATTTTACCGCTGGTCAACTATTGCGCAAGGTACAGGATTGAAGTGTATTCCCTGGGGGGATCATAAAAAAATAAATTATTCCGTTTGCCCTGGTTACAGCCGGGCAGTAACGGTATCTGCTTCAGGCAAAGCCTTTTTCCTCACCGCTGCTGGCTTTTTACGCCGCGAATCTCATGGAGATAAAGCACTATTTTGAGAAGAATGAACTGTCTGTGCTTAGTGAGGACTATCTGATGATGGCCGCGCCCGGGGGTCTAGCCCTGACCTTTTCCGCAAACGCTTTGTATCAGGAATATGAATTGTCCAATCCCGGTTTTAAAGCCGGAATGCTCGGGGAACTGACCGTGCCGGTCACAGATATGGCTAAAGCCCTGAAATTCTGGCAGCAGCTCGGCTTTACCGTAAAAGAGGCTTATGATTACCCCTATCCTTTCTGCGCGGTCTGCGGTCATGGGATCAGGATCGGTCTGCACCTGACTGACATACACCAGGGGATCCCCCTCAGTTATTTTCCCGGGGACGCGCCGGCCGTAATT
>CAZFAK010000050.1:0-14405 GCA_964517045.1 uncultured Spirochaetia bacterium
CACATTATGTTTGAAGCCAAAGCTGACCGGAGCACCGGTCAGTGTTTTCAGATTTAACAGAAATACGCAACCAGGGTAGCGCTTCCTGGTTCCCTTTGCACAAGCAAAGAAGAACAAATAAAAACTCCAGCTTAACTTTTTAGCGAAAATATAGTAAGATAATTATTATAATAAAATACTTATGAAAAAAAGCAGATACCCCAAATTAACATTTGAAAACATTAATACCGGCAGTATCAAAACACGGTCCAGCAAAGTAAACACCTCGCTCTGTACTCAGCCGGTCAGCGCCAATGATTCTGTTGCTAAGCTGCTGCAAAGCATACCGGATATTCTGGCCGGCAAGGATTTTAAAAATTTTATCAAAGCAGCCCGCCATACAATTGCCACTAAAAACAGTTTTATATTAATGATGGGCGCGCACGCTATAAAATGCGGTCTGACGCCGCATCTTATCCGCCTTTTACAAAAGGGGATTATATCGCACCTGGCTTTAAACGGCGCCTGTGCTATCCATGACATAGAACTGGCCATGTGGGGCAAAACCAGTGAAGAGGTCGGACCTGCTCTGCAGGACGGCAGTTTCGGTATGTGCCGGGAGACTGCTGACTTTATTAATTTATCCCTCCGGGATAATAAAGACAATGACCTGGGTTACGGTGAATGTCTGGCTGAGCAGTTATCAGCATGCACTCCCCCGCATGCTGATACCAGCCTTATTCATAACTGCCTGCAGCAAAATGTTCCCTTCAGTATTCATTCTGCGCTGGGCACAGAGATAATACATCAGCATCCCTCCCTGGACGGAGCCGCCTTTGGCGCCAAATCACTTCTTGACTTTCAGCTTTTTACCCGCTCCTTGACCAGCCTTACCAAAGAGAGTATAGTAATTAATCTTGGCTCCAGTGTAATTATGCCGGAAATTTTTCTAAAAGCCTTAACAGTAGTACGCAATCTTGGTTATCCTGCCAGGGGATTTACTGCTGCTGTTTTTGATATGCTGCGCCACTACCGGCCTGCGGAAAATGTCCAGCGCCGGCCCACCAAACCTGACGGCCAGGGTTATTATTTTCTCGGACACATGGAGATCATGCTGCCGCTGGTATGCGCTTTGCTTAATGCTGACTGATACTTTTTATGTCATTAAAAAAAATTTTTCTGCCGGCCGGACTTATTACTGCTGTGCTAAGCGCTCTCTCCTTTCCGGAACCGGGTACTGCTCTTAAAAATTCCGATACCGTGCCCCTGCTGGCAGCTATGATCTTTCTGGTAAACGGCTATAAAATAAAATTTGCCGCTTTCCGGCCGGGCCGCAAACTGGTATATGCTTTCAGCCTTACTCTTCTTATCTCGCTGGGGTTTGGTCCCTTTCTCGGCCTGACTGCTGCAGTAGTTTATAAACTCTCTCCTGTTTTTACGCTGGGACTGATCATAATCTCTGCTGCTCCAACTACTCTCTCCTCAGCAACGGTTATTACTGAATTAAGCAGCGGTAATATTGTCTGGGCTCTGTTTTTTACTATCGGCCTGAACATTGCCGCTGTTTTTACCATTCCCCTGACTCTTAATAGCGCCCTCTCTGTAAACAGCAGCATTAGTGTTAACTCATCTGCCCTGCTTATCAAACTGGTGCTGATCGTACTTTTACCGCTTGCTGCAGGTTATACTGCACAGCAAATAATAAAAAAACAGCTGCCGGCGCTACTTAGCTATATCCCTTCCCTTTGCGTTATCCTGACCGTATGGGCCACTCTTTCCGCTTCGGCCCGGCAAATAAAATGGCAGCCGCAGCTTTTATATTTGATACTTGCCGCTGTCTCAGTTCATACAGTACTGCTTCTGCTTAATTATATAAGCGGCTCTTTATTAAAACTCTCCGTCCCTGATAAAAAAGCTGTCCTCTTTACCGGCTCCCAGAAAACACTGCCCATAGCTGTAAGTGTACTGGCCATGCTGAAACAAAAAAATATAGGAGCGGCCGTAATTGTCTTTATTGTGTTTCATTTTTTTCAGCTTATTTTTGATTCTACGCTTGCTGTCCGCATGACTGCAAAATAAAAATTTAAGCTATTATAAAATAATTTTAAACCTATTTTCCATTTACTTATAACTGCTTTAATAATATACTTTAAAAGTGAACAAAACAGTCCAAATAGAATATGAGCCCATGCATTTGAGACTGGCCTCTGGTATCCGTCTGGAAAAATACAGTATGCATTATCACAAAGACCATCATATAAATAATCATTTTCATGAAACAAAAGAGATAATACTTTACCATAAATTCCGCGGCACAGTAAAAGCAAACGGCCGGATTTATAAACCGGCCCCACCCTTTCTGCTTTTTTTCCCCGGTTTCTCTCAACATGAAATTCATATAACTCCCTGCGCCTATAAGGCTTTCCTTATAAATTTCACGCAAAATTACTTAAATACTATCCGGTATTCCCAAAAACTGCCGTCATATCCGCTTATTGAACACCTGCCCGCGCCGGAAAACAATAAACTTTGGTATATTTTTGACTGGCTGCATGACCTTAAAAACGACCCGCAAAAAAGTAATATCAAAAAAGATCTTTTTTATCTGATTCTGGATTATGTAAATCATGCAGCAACCTTTAACCGCCAAGCTGATCAGTCAAAAGACCAAAATTATCTGAAATTTACATCATTGTTGTCGTATCTGGAAAAAGAAAATCTGTTCGATATTAATGTTAACAAAGCAGCTGCTATCTGCGCCCTCTCCCGTTCCCATTTTCTGGCTTTATTTAAAACTACCTTTAAAACAACTTTTCATAAATTTCTGTTACAGCGCAAAATCACTACAGCCATGCATTATCTGGCGGAGACAGATATGAATATCAATCATATATCACAGCGGCTGGGATTCTATAATGCAGCTCATTTCAGTACCAGTTTTAAATCCCGGACCGGCCATTCTCCCCGCTCGTTCCGCAGTATGGCTGCCGCCAGAATTTATACCCATAACAATGCCGGCAAAATATAACCTTGAATCAGAGTTTATAAGGAAACAGTTCCCCGGTACTGTCTGGTAAAAGAGATATTACTGCCGGCAGCCTTTAATACGCAGGGAATACCATCCGGAGCATTAACAGAAATCTGCCGCTGGCAGGGGTCAATTTGACGCCATGAGACAGAGACAGGACCGACCGGTAATTTAAAAGTCATTTCTGTCTGACCCAGGGCATCGAGATCAGGCTCAATTATAATTTCCCTGTATCCGGGCTGTGCCGGTTTAAGTCCGGCTATTCCTTTATAGATATGATATACCGGAGCAGCGCTCCAGGCATGATTATAGGAATCGGAAATTTCCGCTTTGAATCCTTCCCAGGTGGCAGTAGCACCCTCACACAGCATAGGTTCATAGCGCCGCCGTATCTCGTTCAGAGCTTCCCGGTTTAAGCGCAGCATAGCCATGGCTTCCATAATATAAAAATAGGAGTAAGGAGTGCCCATTGAGATATAAGGATACTCATCTATATTTAAAATACGGCGTACAGCCTCAATACCTTCTTCCCGGTTAAGAACACCGGTAATTACGCCCAAAGCGTTTACTATCTGGGAAAAGGAATGACTGCCGGAGCGCGCAGTAAGAGAATCAGCAAGCAAGCCTGACTCCTGAATAAAAAATTTTTCCCTGATCCCTGTTTTTAAAGCTGTTATCTCATCAGTCGGGTCATGTTCCTTAGACACTGCCCTGTATAATCTGTTTAACTCCATTACCGCCCACAGATAAAACAGAGTCAGACCGCAGTTAGGATAACTGCGGTCTATGGGAGTGGTATTCATTAAATGGAAACCCGTGCCGGGATGATCCAGAAAAGGGCGGGGCATATCCCATTTATTAAAATCCTGCAAACCAGGCATGGTTGACATATCGATAAGTCCCTTACTGTCTTTGTAGGAACGGAATGCTTTGACTATTTTTTCCATTGTGGATAAATTGTCAGTAACTGTCTGCCGGTCAGCAGTATACCTGAAATAACGTCCCAGAATAATAACCGGAACCAGACTGTAATCAAAGAGCATGGGACTGATACCAAACAGATTGGCTTTCAGGATACCATCCTGCGGCAATTCCCAGCCGGCAGCGTAACACAGGTTTTTCATGTGATCAAAATTACCGCTTAAGTGACCAACCATATCCGCGACCCAGAGATTATCACCCCAGTAGGTGCCCTGCTCCCTGGTATTACAGTCAAACAGATTGGTCTGCGCACAGGTCATAACCGAACGGCGGCTGATTTGATAGATCATTGCCAGGTTTTTATCTGTAGTATGAAAGCTGTCTGTATAAGCAAGATCAGCAGCGCAGTGATGCACTTTCACCTGCTTTAGCACAGCTTTTCCTTCCAGGTCCTTGATCACCAGGCAGAGATAACGGAACCCGTTAAATTTAAAAAAACGGTATTGATTCAGCCCGGGGCAAAGCCTAACCCGGTTATAAAGTACACTGCCGGGCATAAAGAAGGGACGGCCGTTTTTCTCCGCTTCATGAAAAGTAATATCCAAAGTAAAACCAGCCTCGGTTTCAATAACTACTGCAATCTCACCCGCGCAAATCCGGCCCAAATCATACTCCAGTATATAACCCGGCTCACCTCTGCGGCGGGTAATGGTATACGGCTGCTGCTGTAATATATTATACTTCTCCATATCGTAAATTTTGTCCCATCTTTCCGTGGCCAGACGGGACCATACATTTTCGTAATCATGGACATCAGCACAGGTTTTAAAAATACTGGTAATATTTTCCGTTTGCTCTGTTTGCCATTTTAAAACCGGCTGCATACGGGGATGAAACTGCAGCCTGCTGTTTTCACTCTTAACCGGCTTTTCCGGAAATGGGAGTTTCCCGGACTTGCCGCCATAATAATCATCACCGGCATAGCGGCTCAGTACAGCCGCATCCGGATGGTTGAGATCCAGGTCCTCCAGATAACCCAAAGCAAAATTTCTTTTACAAGTTTTTTCCTGCCAACAGCGGAGCGGATACACCTCCCAGGAAAAATCACTGTTCAGCTGCAGCCCTTTATCATTTTTAAGGGAAAGAATAAGTCCCGGTTCCACCGCCTGATTATATTTAAGATCACAACCCTCATAATGCAGCAGAATAAAAATATCATTCTCCCCTTTTTGTAAAAAATTACTAATATCATATTGATCTGCCATAACATGCGGGCGCTTAAAATGAGCCGGGCCGCTGTTAACAAAATGTCCGTTTACGTATAATTTATATTCCAGTTCGGCAAAAATAGTAACAGTATTGACCCTGGTTATTTCCGTCAAAGTGAAATGTTTAACAAAACCGGTATAGCTGTTTGCATGGATATCAGCAGCTCTTATCAAAAAAGCATCCTGTAATTCTTTCATATTTACTTCACTCCTGTAGGAAATATTTTACTCTTAATTGGTAAAATTTGAAACAGCGCCATGCTGTGAAAAATTTCCTGTTTTAAAAAGCTGTTATTATTAAAAAACTCTCAGGAAAAATAAAACTGCAGTCGTTTTAAGCCACGGTAGACTAGCTCCTGCATATTGCCGCTGGTCAACTTCCGCCTCAAGTGCTGTGTTACACAATATGTTTGAAGCCAAAGCCGGCCGGAGCTACCGGTATCCGCTTTTGGGCTTTAAAAGAAAACCGCATGCAGGGTACCCTTCCTGGTTCCCTTTGGATGGAGGTTCAGGCAGGGAAACAGTTGAGGACGGAGCAGGGAGACAGCCGCTTTTGATGGGGCCTTTTGAGCCGAAAAAGGTCAGGATGACTTTTTAGGCGAAAACGGAGTGCAGCGTTTGCCAGGAAGGGTACGACAAACGTCCCCGAAAAAGCGGCTATTTTTTATGCGCCGGACGCTGTGATTTTTAGCCGCGGTAGATCCGGTGCTGTATACAGAAAATATAAAAATTACATATTATTGAATTATGTCATAAATCAGTGTACTATTACTAAAAAGTATACAGGTAAAATTATGGTTTTAAAAAATAAAATTATATTTCTTTTATTTGCAGCAGTTATTAGCTATAGCTTTGCCGGACATAAAGCAGGTGTCCTGGAATTTACCAGTGAAGGAGTAGCCGCGGTTGAGGCCAGAGTAGTTGGAAAACTATTCCGCAGCGAGCTGGTTGCTTCCGGTTTCTTTGATGTCCTGGACCGTAATAACATGCAGTCTATACTGAAGGAACAGGAACTGCAAAGCAGCGGCTGTACGGATCAGTCCTGTGCTGTCAGGCTTGGTAAACTGCTTAACATGGAATATATGATCTACGGCTCGCTTATGAAACTGGGGCAAAATTTTTATATAAACGTCGGTATCGTAAATGTGGAAAGCTCGCGTATTGCTGCCTCAGCCAAAGAAAAGATAAGCGACCTGGACCGGGCTGAAAAAGCTTTGCAGAGTATAGTAGAAAAAATAATTGACAATATTAAAAAACAAACTCCGGCTGCTGCCCTGACTGAATCCAGTTCAGCTCAAAAACAGACCGGGGACAAATCAGCCGGTGCTGAAGCGAAAAAAAAAACTGCCCGAACGCGCACTCCGGAATTCAAGTTTAAAATAACAACCAGTCTAAGCACCTATGCCAAAGTTAAATACCGCTATAAAATTTACAACTTTTATACTCCGTCCGAATTCCTTGATGAGCAAACTTACAAACCGGACAGAACACCGATCACACTGGGCGTATCAGTAAGTCCCATGTGGCGGCTGGCCAAACACCCGGCGTTATACACCGGTTTCTATCTCGGTATGCTCGCTGTAATAAACCAGGAATGGGACCTCTATGATGAAAAACAAGAAGATAACTTTATGTATTTACATAACTCCTACCCGCAGTATATTAATATCGGCATAGAAACCGGAACTTATGTTGAATTTCAGCCCGGATTAATGTTTGCTATATATCTCAACCCCTATATCTCCCTGCATACCGGCGGCGGATTCATACTGCGGCCCAATAAACTGAATGTCTGGTACTCCCATTTCAATGAAGAGACAGGCACCGAGAATAAAGCACTGGATGAAAATTTCTTTATGAGACATAACAGCGGCTATCTGCTGGCCGGAATGGATTTTATTATTACCCCTAAATTTTCTCTTTTTTTTAACTGCCGCTACTATCTTGTAAAAAAAGAACGTTTAATCAATGAAAACCTTTATTACAAAGCATATATACAGGATGATCAGAGATTTTGTCTTGATGCCGGCGTAAATTTTACAATTTTTTAATTTTTATTGCTTTTTTACAGTTTTTAAGTATACTATAGAGAAATTCAGGAGGAAGTAATGGCTGACAAAGAAAATAAAACAGACGGCAACGCAGCAGGTGCCTGGTATGTAGATACAGAATGTACAGCATGCGGTGTGTGTGAAGATGAAGCTCCGGAAAATTTCAAGATGGGCGATGAAGCAGCCTGTGTTTACAAACAGCCGGAAAATGACGAGGAAAAAGAAGCCTGTGCTGAAGCTAAAGACGCCTGCCCGGCAGACGCTATTGGTGATGACGGCTGACAATAACAGCCAGCCAGGGTTCCATAACGGCCACTATCTTCAGCTGCAAACACGGAAATATAACAAGCATATAAACTGTCAGCAAACAACTGATAACTGCAGCATAAGATAACCAGTAAATATAAAAAAAAGATATGAAAGATCTGTATAACAACATAAAAATTTTCCGGAAAAAAATATTTCCTGATTACCGGGACCTATTTACCAAATTGAAAGATAAACAAAATCCCCACACCCTGTTTATTACCTGTTCTGATTCCCGAATCAATCCAGCGCTTATTACCGGTACTGAGCCTGGAGAATTGTTTTTAATCCGTAATGTAGCCAACCTCATCCCTCCTTATGATAAAAAAAATAAACACACCGGTACTGTATCCCCTCTGGAATACGCCGTACAGGTTCTTAGTGTTAAAAACATAATTGTCTGCGGCCACTCCAACTGCGGCGGTTGCGCCGCCCTTTATTACCCCCGTGAAAAATTACAGGCGCTGCCTGCAACCAAAACCTGGCTCAAACTGGCCTGTAATGTGCGTGATACTATCCTGAAGCAGGAAAAAAAAACAGCTGATTCCGGTCAGGAACGGGCCCTGCTGACTGAGCAGCTTAATATCAAAACGCAGCTGGCAAACCTGCAAACCTACCCCTTTGTAAGCCGTAAAGTAAAAAGCGGTAATCTGCAAATAATTGGCTGGTATTATATTATTCACAGCGGTAAAATTTTTCAATTCGATAAAAAAAAAGATAAATTTATTGCTGTAGATTAATTATGTCTTAAAGCAAGTTATAAACCGGACAACATAACATGAAGCTCTTTTTTATTGACAGAAGCAATGTAAACTACCCGGTCAACCCTGCCATGCTGCAGAAAAATAAAACTGACTTTCTCTTTTTTTACCGGAAATAGCTCCACCTGTTTTTTACTATTAACAATATAAACCGGATAATTATAGTTTTTCAAAACCGGAAGAATCAAATAATTAAAAATTAAAGAGGGTATCATTGACCGGTCCATAATATATAATGCTTTTTTTTCCGAAAGATATGTGCCCCTTTGCTCTTTTAAAAAACTATGCAGATTATCACCGCCTGTACGGTCTGCGGCATAAACAAGCACCTGGCGGGAATAAACAGCAGTACTCTCGCCAAACTGGTTAGTTAGTACAATACTGCCATAAGAAAATTTATTTTCTTCAGAGCCGGCTGCTAAACAAATACCTGATAAAATCAGCGCTAATATACAAAATCTCATCTCTATATAACTATAAAATATTCTCTGATAATAAATTTACCCGGCTGTTCCCAGTTAACTAACTGCTTTCAATTACCGGCGCCGCCTTTTCCTTAAAAGGGTGCATACGCATTGCCAGAGAAAAGAGGTAGGGATAACTCTGGTACAGGTGTTTTATGTATTGTAACCACTGCGCTGCCAAGCGGCGGTAGACCCGCTTAAGGTCATTGGCTAAATGCTCAATATCAGGATGCGGCAAGTCGGTAAGATTTTCTCTGGCTTCCAGCTCTTCAGTCAAATGAAACACAGCCCATAAAAGATTGGTAAAATTTTCGTGCTCCAGGAGATTGGGGTTTTCCAGCATCCGTAACATAAACCTACGCCTGGCCAATAAAAAAGTTTTTAACTGTTCCCAGTTTATATGTTTTTGTAACTGGTATTGATGCCTGCTTAAATCATTATCCAGCCTTTTGTAAAGTTCTTCTGCAGGAACAGAGCTGTTTATATCAGCCAGGGGATATGCATCACAGCTGTATAAAAACCGCAGCAGTTCAGTACCGCATTCGCTGAAAAAAGTACCGATAACCATGTTTAATTTTTTCATACGCGCACTTTTCTCCCTTAGTTCCAGTACGCGGTGTATAATAAGGGAGACCAGTAAAACCTCTATAAAAACAAAAGCGATATCACCCAGCAGATAGATAAATATATGGTGCCAGTCGCCGAAAATAATATAATGCAATCCGTATACCAGAACAGAAAGTAAAAATAAAATAAAAGCAAATAAAAAATAACTGCCTGATTTTTTCATCTAACCTCTACAGAGTTAAATTATAGCATTATTTTTAAATATATATTCAGCTCTGACAACTTGCCTTTATAAATAATTAAAATTATAAAAACAACCGAATGATATAAATTTATGGTTGTTTTAATTTAAAGCCACTGTATACTTGCTGCTGCATACAAACTCAGGTCAACTTCCACCTCAAATACTGGTTTACACAATATGTTTAAAGCCCAAGCCGGCTGGTTCTTCTTTGCATAAAGGTTCAGGCAGGATAATAATTAAGAACGGAGCAGGAAATATACCCACTTTCGATTTTGAAGAGCGTTATGTACCAAGGAAAATATAGGATATATTTTACCAGTGCATACCGAGCGCCGCGGCTGACTCGATGTCAGATGCAAGCGTCGCTGAAAAAAAGGATGCCGGGGTCCGACCAGCATTTTCGTTTTCAGGTGGAAACCCTGATAAGTAAATAATTGACATATAACTCTGATCAGTCTAAAATTAACAAACGTTTGTATAATTAAATAAGGCGGCAGAGATGAATAAGAAACAACAGAAAATAACAGAAGTAAATAAAATAATTCACGGCTGTGATTATAATCCGGAACACTGGCTGCATGAACCGGAAATAATTGACCGGGATTTTGAATTGATGCAGAGGGCCGGAATAAACTCGGTCAGCATCGGCATCTTTTCCTGGGCCCTGCTGGAACCGGCAGAGGGTCAATTTAATTTCAGCTGGCTTGATAAGATAATGGACAGCATCGCTGATAACAGGATGCATGCAGTCCTGGCTACACCGAGCGGTTCACGCCCCCGTTGGCTGGCAGCTAAGTATCCGGAAGTACTCCGCGTGGGCCCGGAGCGCACCCGCAATTTATACTGTACCCGTCATAACCACTGCCCCACTTCACCAATCTACCGGGAAAAAAGCGCGCTTATTGATTCCAGACTGGCGGAACGCTATAAAAATCATCCGGCCCTGTCTCTCTGGCATATCTCCAATGAGTTCAGCGGCGAATGTTTTTGTCCATTATGTGAAGAAGAGTTCCGCACATGGCTTAAAGAAAAATATAACAATGATCTTGATCTTTTAAACCAACAGTGGTGGAATGCTTTCTGGAGTCATACCTACCAGAGCTGGGAACAGATAGAAGCGCCCGGCCCGGATCCCAAAGGGGAACAATATGTCCATGGTCTTAACCTGGACTGGAAAAGGTTTTGTACTGACAGAATTATCTCCTTTATGCAAAACGAGATTCAGGCTGTAAAAAAACATACTCCCCATATACCGGCTACTACCAACCTGATGGGATTTTTCAAAGGGATCGACTACTGGAAACTAGCCCCGAAGCTGGATATTGTCTCCTGGGATTCTTATCCCCCGTGGCACCAGGATCCGCCGGAAAACAAATACCATAACGCCTCCTTCACCGCTTTCAGCCATGACCTGAACCGTTCGCTTAAAAAAGATAAACCTTTCCTGCTAATGGAGTGTACAGTCAGTAATACCAACTGGATGGATACCTGTAAACTTAAGAAACCGGGGATGCACCGTTTAAGCGCACTGCAGGCCGTGGCGCACGGCGCAGACTCAATACAATATTTTCAGTGGCGCGCCGGACGGGGATCATCAGAGAAATTTCACGGCGCGGTTATGGATCACAGCGGTTCAGCGGATACCAGAGTCTTTAAAGAAGTGGCTGCCCTGGGCAGTGACCTGGCCAAACTGGGTACTATCACCGGCCAAACCGGCTGTGCTGAAACAGCTGTAATCGTAGACTGGGAAAACTGGTGGGCCATTGACGATTGTCTGGCTCTGGTCCGAAACCGGAAAAATTACCTGGAAACCTGTCATCAGCATTACCAGGCCCTGTGGCAGCAGGGACTGACTGTGGATGTTATCAACATGGATCAGGCTCTGGACAGTTACCGGCTGGTGTGCGCGCCCATGCTTTACATGCTTAAACCGGGTGCCGCAGAAAGAATTATACAGTTTGTGCACAACGGCGGCACATTTATAACCACCTACTGGAGCGGTATGGTTAATGAAAATGATCTCTGCTTTACAGGCGGCTTTCCCGGACCGCTTGCCGGGACGCTCGGTATCCGGGTGGAAGAAACTGAGAGTCTTCTGACGGATGAAAGAAAAAAAATACGCCTTCGTAAAAACAAGCTTGGCTTAAAAGGAGAGACGAGCGCCAGAGACATTGTCAGCCTGATAAACCTGCAGGGAGCAGAGAGTCTCGCCCTGTTTAAAGATGATTTTTTCCGCGGACGGACAGCTTTGTCTCTTAATCAGTACGGCCGGGGAAAAGCCTGTTACCTGGCCTTTCGCCCGGCAGACGGTTTTCTCGATAACTTTTATAAAAAAATCAGAAAAAACTGCGGTTTAAAAAAAAATCTTAACCTGAAACTGCCGGCCGGAGTTAACATCCAGAAAAGAATAAAGGGAGGACATCCTTTTTATTTTATTTTAAACTTTAATAACTATCCGGTTAAATTAAAACTGAAAGCCTCTTACCTGGATTTGTTAAGCGGTAAATCATTAAAGGGAAAACTAAGCTTGGGTAATTACGGGGCGGCTGTCCTGACGCCGCGCAGTTAGTCATCCGGCAACTGTCCGGCTGCCGGTAATAACCAAACTTATTACCGGCAGCGTTAAACAGTTCCGCCTCCCAATTAATTATGGTCCTGATATTTACTTAATAACCGTATCAAGAACAGCTGCTTTCTCGGCTATCTCGTTAGCTATAGTACTAATCAGCTCTTCCATTTTTGCAATTGATTTACAGCGCTCGCTTTTGGAATAAAAGATCTGCCCTGATTCCACATCCACTACATTGATATTCATTACGTATTCCTTCATCATATAACCGAAAGAACCGCTGATCAGCAGTTTGGCACCCAGCAGTTTCCCGATCGCCACTGCTTTTTCCGTAGAGACCAGACCCGACATCTGAAACTGCTGCTCCTCCAGAACCTTTTTCATGTTCTTTTTGTCCATTACACGGAACTTTTCCGTCTGCACCAGGGCGGAACGGATATAATCTCCAACCATGGAAGCTTCCATCTCGTTAACATTCTTGGCTTCCAGTTCGGTTACCGCAACCACTATACCGCTGAGCATGGCATCCCGTTTTTCCGCCAGCCTGGCTTTACGCTCTTCTTCCAAACGGGCTTCATACTCTTTTTTCTTGCGTTCATACTCAAAATCCGCCAGGGTTTTCTTGACCCCGAAACTGCAGCTCAGGGTAATAAAGTGCTGCATTCCCATATCCAGCATGGGCAGCAGAGCATAATCCAGCCGGAAAGCCAGCGGATCCTTGCGTATATTAACTCCCAGGCCGCAGGTAAAAGTCTCATTACCTTTAATCCCGAACTTATACCCGAAACGGGGGGTAACATACCATTTAGGCATTATTTCCAGGCCCGCGTTAAAATTCATACCCGTATCCTTGATATAGTTACCGTCAAAAGAGAGGGAAACCACAGAGCGGGGCCGGTAAAACATCCCGAAACGGATATCAAGCGGCATACCGGCTTTACTGCTGCCGCTTTTAACCGCCATACCGATATTCTGCACCGCGGCATGTACGCCGAAGTTACGCAGCTGAAACTCCCTGATGCTCAAAAAATCAAAAGCATAAAGCGCGCCCAGGTTAAAATTGACACTCAGGCCGTTATCTCCGGCTATATGCTGGTTTAGAATATTGGCGGAGATGCCCAGATAAAGACCGTCAAGCGGACTCATACCATAACCGATATGCGCCAGCATATCCCAGACTTTAAGACTGCCCGTATTTTTATAGTTTACTATCTCGGGCGTGTCTCCGGCCATCAGATAGGATACATCAGCAGTAAAATTACCGATCTTTTTCACCGGCTGGGAATAGCCCAGGTTAATAAAGCGTATCCCCTCGGTAAACTCCAGATAGGAGGCAGTCACGGTTTTAAAATTAATGCGCGCCAGTCCGGCCGGATTATAGGAGACTGCGTGCACATCCTTGCCGATACCGCCGTAAGCCTCTCCCAGAGCCTGAGCCCGGGCAGAGGGCAGAATATTGATCAGACCGTCAGCTACCAGCCCGGCACCGCTGCTGTAGGCCAGGACTGCCAGTAAAAAAAATATTGTTACGGTTTTATATATTTTTAACATTTTGCTCTCCTCTATCTTTTGACAATAACTTTAATGAACTGGCTGGCAGAGCCGGCACTGACTTTTATAAGGTAAAGGCCGTTAACCACCTGCTTTCCCCGGCTGTTTTCACCGCACCAGTAACTCGCGCCTACAGTCGCGCTGACCGGCGCATATTCCTTGATGATACGGCCGCTGAGCGAATAAACCGTCAGTTCAACATTCTCCGCTTCCGGATAGTTATAATCAATCTTGATACACTCCCCGTCACCGGCCAGCATACTGCGCGATACAGCGGCAGCGTTGTCCGTTTCCACGCCGAGAGGTGCTGCGCTGATCACGCTGTTGGAAAGGCTCTCGTTACCGGAGCTGTCCACAGCCGCAACCCTGATATAATAATTGGAACTGGGTTCCAGACCGCTTAAAAGGTACTGGGTCGTATTACTGATAATATTGGTTGCATAGGGACCGCCCGCTGCTGTACTGTAATATAAACGGTAATAGATTACATCCGGTTCACTGTTGGACAGCCAGCTTACGGTTATACTTTTGCTGCCCGCAGTGGTAGCCAGGCCGGATGGACTGGCCGGAGGTACGGCATCCGGCGCAGTAGTGATATCTCTGACAGGGCTAGCCTGCATTTGAACTACATTATCGCCGTTATAGGAGTAAACACGGTAATAATAAGTTGTTAACGGCAAAACAGTCGTATCTGTA
>CAZFAK010000051.1:0-14371 GCA_964517045.1 uncultured Spirochaetia bacterium
TAAATATCATTTTTTCAATAAATACTCCCGCAGCTCTTTTGAAAAAACAGCCGCGGCCGTATTACAGGATAAAAACAGTGCTGTCTTGATGGCGCCTGTAATAACCGACCTGGCTGCTGCTTTTGCCCAAAAGCTGGCGCCGTGTATCAAACTGGCTTTTTTTGACGCTGATATTCCGTCCGCGCCGAGAGTATGCTTCAGCGGACAGGATGCCTATACCAGCGGTACCCTGGCAGCAAGACTAATGGCTATGTTATGTTTTAATAAAGGCCGGGTGGATATTTTATCGCCGCCGCTTGATGACATACATATTAAAAACCGCATAAGAGGTTTTTGTGATCATCTTAACTATTTTGCAGAACTGAACTACTGCCTGCATACGATTACCAATCTGGAAGACCGGGAGCAAATTGAATCATTTTTTAAAAAAACAGATTCTCCTGTTCAAAGTAACGGCATATTTATACCCAACTCTGTTGTGTTTCAGACAGCAGTTTTTCTGGAAAAAAAAGGCCTGCACCATATCCATCTTATTGCTTATGATCTTCTCCCCAAAAATATTCCCTATTTAAAAAACAATACCATTGATTTTTTAATAAGTCAGCAGCCGTTCAGACAGGGTTACGAAAGTATTCGTATACTCTACCGCAGTTGTTTATTTTCTGAAAAAACAGCTGCTGCCAATCTGCTGCCTATTGATATTATTACCAAAGAAAATTATCTGTTTTATAAAAATAACGAAAGGAGAGCTTATGCCTGCTGAAAGATATATAATAGGAATTGACTACGGCACTGATTCGGTGAGAGCTATTATAGTGGATGCCCGTAACGGCACAGAGATGCACAGCGCTGTGCACAACTACACCCGCTGGCAGGAGGGAAAATACTGTGACCCTGCCCAAAACATGTTCCGGCAACATCCGCTCGATTATCTGGAAGGGCTGGAAAAAGCAGTATCTGCTGCGGTTAAAGCAGCAGGCCCCGGGATAGCTGACAATATTAAAGGGCTGGCTATTGATACAACCGGTTCAACTATTTGCGCTGTCAATAAAGAAGGCATACCTCTGGCCCTGACTGAGGAGTTCAGGGAAAACCCTGATGCTATGTTTGTACTATGGAAAGACCATACAGCAGTTGGAGAAGCCGGAGAGATTAATAAACTGGCTAAAAACTGGGGTGGTGAAGACTATACCAAATATGAAGGCGGTATCTACTCCTCTGAATGGTTCTGGGCTAAAATACTGCACGTACTGCGCACAGATAAAAAAATGCAAAAAGCAGCCTTTTCCTGGGTAGAGCAATGTGACTGGCTGCCGGCAGTATTGACCGGTAATACAGCACCGCAACAGCTTATACGCAGCCGGTGTGCAGCCGGGCACAAAGCTATGTGGCATCCGGACTGGGGCGGTCTTCCGGCTGAAGAGTTTCTAACCAAACTAGATCCTCTGCTGGCCGGACTGCGGGACAGATTGTTTAAAGATACCTATACCGGCGACACCAAAGTCGGTACCCTGACCGCGGAATGGGCGCAAAAACTGGGATTAAATGAAGATGTAGCTGTAAACGTAGGCGTATTTGACGCGCATGCCGGTGCGGTTGGCTCCCAGATAAAAGCTTATAGTCTGAGTAAGGTTATGGGAACCTCTACATGCGACATGCTGGTAGCTCCCCTTGCGGATACAGAGGGTAAACTTGTAAAAGGTATCTGCGGCCAGGTAGACGGTTCAATCATTCCCGGCATGCTGGGAATGGAAGCCGGGCAATCCGCTTTTGGTGATATCTATGCCTGGTTTAAAAATTTGCTTTTATGGCCCCTGCAAAATATAACGCGCGTTAGTAAAATTACAGACAAAAAAACCATGGATAAACTCCTGGAGGAAACCGCAGACAAAATCATACCGCTGCTGAGTGAAAAAGCGGCTGAACTTCCGGTTGCTGAAAATGCAGTTACAGCCCTGGACTGGATGAACGGCAGACGCACTCCCTTTGCCAACCAGCTTTTAAAAGGTGCTATCAGCAATCTGAATCTGGGCAGTGATGCCCCCCGCATCTTTAAAGCTCTGGTTGAAGCCACTGCTTTTGGCGCCCGCAAAATAAGCGACCGTTTTAAAGAGGAAGGTATTCCTATCAAAGAAGTTATTGCTCTGGGCGGTATTGCTAAAAAATCAGATTATGTAATGCAGGTAACGGCTGATGTAATGAACATGAGCATAAAGGTAGCTGCCAGTGATCAGGCCTGCGCTCTGGGAGCAGCCATGCTGGGAGCAACTGCCGCCGGTATTTACAGTTCAGTAGAACAAGCTCAACAAAAAATGGGCAGCGGTTTTGTAAAGGAATACCATCCTGATCCTGACCGGGCAGCGCAGTATGAAAAACTGTATTCCCGCTATAGCGAGCTGGGAGAATTCATTGAAAATTCTCTCTTAAAAAATAACTAAAGGAGCCGTATGGCAACTTATAAACAATTAAAAAAAGAAGCATACACAGCCAACATGGAGATCCCGGCCCATGGCCTGGCCATATATACTTTTGGAAATGTCAGCGCGTTTGATTCGCAAAAAAAAGTATTTGCCATCAAACCCAGCGGCGTACCTTACCGGCAATTAAAACCGTCAGATATGGTCGTAGTGGATCTGAACAACCGGATTATTGAGGGTAATCTGCGCCCCTCCTCTGATACGAAAACCCATGCCCTTTTGTACCGCAGTTTTCCCGATCTGGGCGGTATTGCCCACACTCATTCCACCTATGCTGTAGCCTGGGCCCAGGCGCAAAGGAGCATCCCTGTAATGGGTACCACCCATGCTGATCACCTTGCCGCAGATATACCCGTAACAGCAGTAATGAGTGACGATCAAATTCAAAAAGATTATGAAGAGGAAACCGGAAAACAGATAACTGCAGTGTTTGAACAACTTTCGCCGCAGGATATTCCCATGGTTTTGGTAGCATGTCACGGCCCGTTTACCTGGGGAAGCAGTGCTGCCAAAGCTGTGTATAACAGTGTGGTTCTCGAAGAACTGGCCCGGCAGGCTCTGTTTACTTTAGAGATAAATCCTGACACACCCTCTTTAAAAAAGACCCTTATAAACAAGCATTACCAGCGTAAACATGGTAATAATGCTTATTATGGACAAAATAAAGTTTAAATTTAAAGGAGAAAAAAATGAAAAATATACCGGAAATTAAACTGGGAGTCATAGCTGTCAGCCGTGACTGCTTTCCTATAGAGTTATCCCGTAGCCGTCATCAAACATTAATGCAGGAACTTGAAAAGGATAAAATAAAGGCTGCAGGTCTGGAAACAATTATTGAAAACGAGCAGGACACTCTTAAAGCCCTGCAGGAAATAGAACAAAAGGATATAAACACGCTGGTTATATACCTGGGCAATTTTGGTCCGGAAACCCCAACCAGCATGCTGGCGCAGCGTTTTAAGGGACCGGTCATGTTTTGCGCTGCGGGTGAAGAAAGCGGCACTGATCTGATCAACGGCAGAGGCGATGCTTATTGCGGCATGCTGAATATGTCCTACAACCTTGATCTGCGTAAACAGGCGGTATATATGCCCGAGTATCCGGTAGGCTCTGCTGCAGAGATCAAAAATATGATTAAGGATTTTATTCCGGCAGCGCGTACCTGGCTTGGCGTAAAAAATTTAAAAATATTTTCTTTTGGCCCTCGTCCCCAGGATTTTCTGGCCTGCAACGCGCCCATCAAAGCTCTCTATGACATGGGAGTGGAAATAATGGAAAACAGTGAATTGGATCTTTATGATCTGTATATGAACGCTGCTAATGACCCGGAGATACCGCGTATAAAAAAAGAGATGGCAGATGAGCTGGGTTCAGGCAATACCTACCCTGACCTTCTGGATAAGCTGGCCCGTTATGAGGCAGCTTTAGTAAAGTTTTATCACGAAAACCTGGGCGCTGCCAGTTACGCTGCTTTTGCCAATAAATGCTGGCCTGCTTTTGAAAGCTACTTTGGTTTTGTACCCTGTTTCGTTAATTCACGCCTGGCCTGCCGCGGCATTCCGGTGGCATGTGAAACTGATATTTACGGCGCCCTAAGTGAATACATGGCTACCTGTGCTACGGAAAAACCGGCAACTTTACTGGACATTAACAATACTGTCCCGGCAGACCTTTATGCAGCTAATAAAAAAGTAATTGGTAATTATAAAAAGGAAGAACTTTTTATGGGCTTTCACTGCGGTAATACCTGCTCTGAATGTCTGGTATCCGGCAAAATAAATCACCAGGTGATCATGCACCGTTTAATGGAACCGGGTAAAAAACCTGATATTACCAGAGGAACTCTGGAAGGAAACATGCGGCCGGGAGCTGTTACGCTTTTCCGCCTGCAGTCTACTGCAGATACTGTACTTAAATCATACCTGGCCCAGGGCGAAATACTGGATATGGATTGTAAATCTTTCGGCTCTATCGGCACTTTTGCAGTTAAGGACATGGACCGTTTTTACCGGCATATACTGCTGGCCCAGCGTTTTCCCCACCATGCCGGAATTGCTTTTGCCCATGCCGGCAAAACGCTTTTCAGTGCGTTGCAAATGTTAGGAGTAGAAAATATATATTATAACCAGCCCGCATCATTGCCCTATAAAACTGAAAATCCTTTTGCATAAAAACGGTTTTTCATCTACTAAAATAACCAGCAATGTTTTTTAAACATATTTTGTAAAAAAATTGTTTTTTTTTACAAAATATGTTGACATTTTATACAATTAATGGTATTTTTATGTAAACGTTTAAGGGGTTTTTATGAAAACTAAAGTATTTTTCTCCCAAAAGTTTAATCCGGAACAGTATCAGGGCAAACCGCTGCCGGTAAATATTTTCAATGCCCAGGGAACCATCCTGGCCCATAAAGGACAAAAAGTATCAGCCGGCAAGCTTAATAAAGCTTTTGTTGAGATTGAAGCGGCTCAAAACAGTTTTAACCTCCCGGATCAGAAAAATCTGACCTCAGCCCAGAACGAAAATTACCAGGAAGAAAAACCGGAAACCATGGAAAAAAAACTTGACAGTCTTCCCTTTAAACCGGTTGAAAAGGTCAAAAAAATCTTAAATAAAAATATTTACCATATAAAAAATATTTATCAAAAACAGATGATAGGAAATGTAATCAAGGTAACTACGAAAAACAACCAGGCTCTGTCCAACCATGTAGCCGAGGTTTATGACAACATGCTGGAAAACAACGGCTATGCAGCTGATTATTTTGATATGATCAACATTTTAAAAAACAAAGACAATTACGTTACTTTTGCTCATGCCTGTTCTACTGCCTTTTATACACTGGCTATTGTAAAAAAACTGCAGTTTTTAAAAGAAGATTTTTATCAGAAACAGAACCTGGGGAAATGGATACCTGTACGAACGGAAAAGCATCCTCAAAGCAGTAAAAGCGTATATTTTTCCAGGCAAATGCTCGCTTATATTGACCGGCAAAAAGAGTTGATCCAGGTAAAATATACTTCGGAAATTAAGGAACAGCTGATCGAGCGGCTGCATGATATAATGCATTCTTATAACACCATTGACTTCACTAAAAAACACCCTTCCCTTATGATCAATTTTGACAGACAAAGCCGCAAGCACATGACTATTGCCTCTTTAAACTCGGATATCGGCAAGCTGTGTCTGCCCAATAAAATATTAAACAAGCCGGGCAAGTTATCTGAATCGGAAATGAAATTAATGCAGAAACATCCCATATTATCAGTTAAGAAATTACAGCAGGCAAAAATGACTGTACCGCATATACTGGCTTATATACTGGGGCATCACTATCTAAATGAACAAAAACACTACCCCGCTTTGAAAATCAAGCCCCATATACAGTCCAAGATACTGGCTATTGCAGATATCTATGATGCTATGCGTTCGCCTAAACATTACGGCCAGTTAAACAGACATGACCAGGCGCTCGCACATATAAAAGAACTTCATGAAAGCGGCTGTTTTGATAAACCGCTTTACATTTGCGCGCGTCATACCTTTGAAGAGTTTAACCACGGTTTTTCCAGTAAACGGAAAGCAGAGATAAATTTAAACTGAGAATCAAACAGCCTCGACTGCTTTTACCTCCGGTACCGCCTCTTTTACTTTTCGTTCAATACCCTGTTTTAAAGTCATCTGCGCATGCGGACAGCCGCCGCAGGCGCCGGTCAGTTTAACTTTAACAACACCCTCAGCAGTAACCTCAACCAGTTCCACCCCGCCGCCGTCAGCTGCCAATAAGGGCTGTATCTCTTTAAGAGCTGCCTCAACTTTTTCTTTCATATATTTACTCCTGAAAATTAGCAGGTTATATTACAATAAATATCTAATATACACAAGATACTAGGAGTTAAAATGTGGTTATAAGTTAAAAAGTATCTTTAGTTAACACAGCAGTACAATCCCAGTAATATGCCGCTTCAGGATTAATTGCTGCCAGTTGCCGGATACGGCTGTTATTGCTTTTCAGTGCTGCCAGCGGATCTTTCGGTAACTCCAGCTGCTGTATAAAAGCCGGGGGGTGTATCCCGGAATAGACAACTGCTGTAAAACAGAAAGCTGTCCGGGCCAGATCCAGCTGCAGTTTGGACCAGGAATAATCATGACTGAATAAATGAGCAGCAAAGGGATCCACCCCGCGCGCCAGCTCATCCAGTACAGTAGTTTCATTTTTAATATCAGGAAAATTAATATTATCCAGCGTCAAGGCACAGGTATGCAGTGTATCCTGATAAACTTCAGTCAAACTACGCGGTTTACGCTGCAGTTCATTCTCCTGTTCCAGACAAGCCCGTATACTGGTACGGATGCTATCCAGATCCGGCTTTTGCGTCAATAAGAGGGAGACATCATTGACATGTTTCAGCCGCTGCCCCTCCTTGTTTTTGCCCAGGGGAATACCCAGAGTCATAGGACCCAGGGTCAGTAACTTGTCAGCAAGCAGTCCGGCAACAGCCGGCACCTCTGTTGTCCGGTCCGAATTATATAATTCACCGCAGGCCACGGCCATGCGCTGTCCGGGATAGGGGCTCTTTTTTAAAACTGCATCGAGCATTATACAGTTTTCCCCTTTCCGGGTAAAATGTGATGTATAATAGATATAAAAACTGATCATCGGCAGCCAGGGTTTGGTTTTGTGTTCGCGAATTTCATATTTTAAAAAGATATCACTTTTAGCAATAACTGCGTCTACCGCAGCTTTCATTTCTGCTTTGCTGACACCGGTAGCTATATCTACATCAATAGAAAAACGGCGCGGTTCAGCCAGTAAAATTAAAAGTGAGTTACCGCCTTTGAAGCGGAAGGGCAAGCCGGCAGCATTTAACTCAGCTACCAGCTGCAGGCAGTGGACTGCCTGCTCGGTTAATACCGGTGACGCGGCCAAACTGTGCGCCAGTATATGCTCTTTAGTAAAATACTTTGCAACAGTTAGTGACATTTGTTATTAGTTTAGTATTATTCAAAAGATATTGCAATCTCTGCTAAATTTAATAAAAAAGGTTTAAAAAAATTGTAATTATAAAAAAATCAAAAAGCTGAAACTTGCATTTATTTTACGGCTATATCTTAAGATTACTGCCGGATAAGGGAACCGCCATAATCAAATACATAGTCTGTACCGTTAATATCAACCCAGCAAAGGCGGTTGGTATAACTGGTTACAGAAGGCACCTGCTGCCGGAAAATCATATAATCATTACCGGCTATATTGGTAAGCAGCCAGCTACCGCTGTTAGTCTCAGCAGTCATAGCACCGGTTTCAAAATCGCTGGTAGTTATAACCTCTGTATATGTATCAGGTAAATTTATATCAAGCACGTGTATCTCGGGCGCGGCAAAAGCAGCATTGGACAGCGGTATCCAGCCGCCGGTAAACGTGTTGGTAATAAATATTTCCATAGAGATATAGTAATTAATATAATTGGAGTAAGTACCGGGTACACCGTCACAGGAAGGGCCGCCGGTCTTTTTATAAGCGCCGGCAATACTGCCTGATACACGGTTGCCACTGTCATAAGAAAATAAAGGAGTATTACTTAAAGAAAGACTCATGGCAATTTTGGTATCCTGATTGGAGATATTGGTAAAAATATTACTTTGATGCAGAATATCAGCTGTAAAGGCCGGGGTATTATAAGTGTAAGCAGCATTGGTAAAAGAAAAGTTAGAGCCGGCATCCAGGCTTATGGTGCTGCCGCTTATAGTCATACTCATAGCATTATTAGTGTAAGTACCGTCAGTGACCGCAGCAGCAGTAACCAGCATGCCCCCGTTTTGGTTTACATTGCTCCAGGATGATGAGGCGGCACTGGATGAAATAAAACTGCTTGTTAGAGAACTGCTCTCAGATGATACACTGCTCTCACTGCCGGAGGAGGAGGATGCAGCCGGGGAAGAGGGGTTGTCCTGATCATCATTTTTACAGCTGTAAAAAGAGATTGTAAATATAACTAAAATAAATATTGTAAATTTTCTAAACATAAAAATACCCTTTATTTAATATACTCTTTTCTGTTTTATTTGTCAATATTTAAAGATTAATTACGAAAGGGATCATAATATACCCTGCGCGCCGGAACCTGTACTATCCTGTCCGTTTCCAGAATATAGGCGGTCAGTTTGCCTCCATAAACACAACCACTGTCCAGGCCCTTAACCCCGGCCATAAAATTAAGACCGGCAGCTGCCCAGTGACCGTAAATAACCGGTTTGGAACCCTGATAAAATTCATACCAGGGCGGATTAGCAGGGTTCTGCAGATCCCTACCCTTTCCGTCCCAGGTACGGATCGAGTATAAAACGCGGGGACGGCTTTGGGCAGCTGTTTTACCAGGTTCCAGCCCGGCATGCACAGCGATAAAATTGTCTTCTTCTATATAGAACGGCAGCCTGGATATCCATTTATGTATCTTTTCCCCGATTTTTTGATATATTTCATTATATTTTTTTACATCCTGATAATGCTTTAAATAGTTTATTTCCTGATTACCCATCAGACTTTCATAATTATGATAGACCAGTCTGAGAACTTTTACCGGTTGCGGGCCGCGGTTAATAAGATCTCCGAGAAAAATAACACGGTCCTCTTTTTCAGGGTTAAGTTCAGCCAGCAGTAATACCAGCTCATCATAACAGCCCTGTACATCACCGATAAATATTGTACGTTTATTTTTCATATTTTAAAATCCAGCAAAAAAAGCTGTATGTAAGTCAAATAAAAAATAACAGCTGCATACCAGTAAATACGGGCCAGTATTTTATGCGCCGGGAAACGGGACCGGCTGGCAGTATACCATACCGGCAGCAGTAAAAGTATATTTATTCCGCCAGATGCCAGAAACAGAACCACCATCAGCAGATAGTATATCTTGAACTCACCCGCATAACGCGGCAAAGCATAATCAAAATAATACACCAGAAAAAACAGCAGCAGCATAGTTAACCAAAGCAGCAGATGAAACCATGCCAGTAAATGATGTAAAGGCCGATGGCCCAAAGCTATACTAACGCGGAGTAGAAAAAGAAATAACAAAGCTGCTGCTGCCAATATAAAATTCAAGTAAAAGGCCTGCGCTGCCATATTGTCTAAAAAGGAAATCATTAACTAATTATAACATTTTTCCTGATATCTTTTAAAACAGCCGGGTATGAAGGGTGAGAATTTTAATTCCGGTAAAGTTTTATGAATTTGTATTCAGTATTAGAGTTTGTTAAGAAATACAGCGATTGATCAGGCACCTTTAGCACTATGATCAAGTATGATTATTATCATGTAAGGGCTGTCAGGTATTTTTAGGAAGATAAAAACAGTGGATTTGTATTATAGAGGTAATAAAATGAAGAAAAAAATCACTTTTTTTTTGATGACTCTGTTTATTTTTATATCCTGCCGAAGGGGTCTTAACGATCTTGAACCCATAGAGCGCGATAATCCTACAGACTCCGGAGCTGAAAATTACCAGGGATATGATACAAAAGACGGAAATAAAGACGGTGAAGGGGACTACACAATCCAGATAAACGGCGGAGAACAAACCACTATAAAACAGAATGTATCCATTACCATGGACGGCCCCGAGGCAAAGTACGTCCTGATATCTACAAACGCAGATCTTTCCGACAGTACCCAGTACGAATTCGCCAGACAGCTGACATATTCCCTTCCGTTCGATAAAGCTACCAACATACTCTACATCGGATTCATTTTCTACAATGGCGACCAGTCAGTATCTATTTACAGCAACTCGATCTTTTATGACTCTGATCCCAACCAGACCGCATGGAACAGTTATCCATTCAGCATGACCATAAACGGAGGAGCAGAATACACAATAAATACAAACCTTTTAATCGAGGTGGACGCGTCTCCCCATACCGTTAAATACAGGTGCGGAGAAAGGTTAGATTCAACAAACCTGTATACATTCCCCGCATCCAATATCTTCTCATGCCCCATTGAATATGAAAATACAATAAGAGATATATTTATTCTGGTGGAGTTTCACTCTGCCACTGGCTATATAAAAACTATATCCAACAATATTACCTTTCTTCCCTGGAAAGCTGCTGTTTCCATTAATGACGGAGATGCTACTACACCTGTAAAGGGAGTAACACTTACAATCGATTACCCGGCAACTGCCGAACAGATGAAGATAGGCAACGAGCCTGACCTGAGCGACAGCGCGGGATGGGAGCCGGTATCTGCAAATAAAAGCTGGACCTTAAAGACCTGTCAAGAAACAGAAAAGACCGTTTATATTTCATTTACCAATGCCATATATTCACTCGGTAAAGCTCCTGTCTCCGACAGCATAAACAGCTATTTTGAGATACCTGTATTTTGCGGTTTTGACTGCTCGGGGAATATATCCAATTCGTTTCCTATGTCGACAAATTTCGAGATATGTTACTTTGCAGGTACCGGCAACTCCAATGATTTCCGGTCCATGGTCACCGGCATTTATGACGCAAAGGGCGTGGTTACAGGAGAATTATACTACCGCATCAGTAATATATCACTCGGCAGTGTTTTTACATCAAATGTAAACCTGGACCTTGCCTTAAGAGACCGCGGACCTGCAGGCGGGTGGATATTTTATGACAAAGGCAGTTATTCCGACGGCTGGCGCTATCTGGAGGCAGCACCCGGAGAATATAGTGGAGTATTTTTTGGAACTCATAACTCTAATGTAAACGGTTCTAATGCCGCAATAGCTCCTGAACTTGAAGGTATTGGAGATGGTAAAACAAATACAATAGTCATCGTTCAGGCAAGTGCAGCCATGGGAGAAAGCGGCAGGGCCGCCCAGCTTTGCTATAATTATGAGACGAATTTATATACTGACTGGTTCCTGGCATCAAAAGACGAGATCGAACTTATGTATCAAAACTTGAGATTTCACGGTGTTGGCGGATTTCAAGACGCGGACTACTGGACTTCTTCAGAAAGGGACGAGCACTATGCCTGGAAACGGAACTTTTCATTAGGCGGCGTCTATGACTGGTACGCAAAAATCACTAGCTGTTATGTCAGAGCCTTGCGGTATTTCTAAACAGGAGTCGTATTTGCATAAAAATATACAGCACCTTACCATTAACTGCTGATTCCGCCAGGAGGCCATAAAATGAAAAAACATATATCACTGCTGTCAGCGTTAATCATAATCCTCATCTCCTGCCGGCGCCGCCTGAGCGACCTGGAGCGGTAAGAACACAATCCCTTCCCGGCCGGCAGATTTTCAGGACACCATCTCAAGAGAATTATCAAATACGGAACAAAAAAAATCCTTACTCCAAAGGGCCAGGCTGTCAATAGAGTTTTGCTTTTTTAAAAAGGGCAGGAGATCCTTTTTTGCTTCCTCAAAGTTAATCTTTTCTGCTTTCCGGGATATTAGATCAAGTATCTTCTTTTTATCCAATTGTATTTTTTTATTGATATGCCCGGTCTGGTACATCCGTTCCGTTAGGTAATGTGCATTTAATTTAACTTTATTTTTAAGGAACCATATCAGATCGTACCAGTCACGGCCTTTGATATTTAAAACCCCTTTCCTGCATAGAGCGGCATGCATTTTACCCGCAAACAAATCCGACAGGGACATTGTTTTTATGAAAAAAGGAACAGGGGTTAAATTATATTTCACCTCTGTGCTGAAACCCGGCGGAGGCTCCCGGTCAATTTCCAGTTTTATTTTTAATTTAGCATTTCTATGGGTCTTTAAACCGGGATCTATTTTTATTAAATGACGCAGAGTATCGGTTTTAATAAATGCCGCATCAATTTGGCTCTTTTTTTTATTAGTCTTATGTTCTATACTCACCTCAAAACCGAATGACTTTAGTTCTTTTTTAATATAGGTTAAAAAGGGTCTTATTGTAAAATCCGGATCCGGCTTTATGAGCGACAGATCCAGATCTTCGGAAAACCGGTCCAGTTTATAGAGGATCCTTAGGGCGCTTCCTCCGTAGAAAAGACCTTTTTCAAAAAACTTTGCTCTCCACAGACCAAGAAGAGCAATTTCCTGGATTATCTCTTTTAAAGCATTCTCATGATCCTGTACGGATTTCAGCTCATAATTACCAAGCATATCAATTACAGACTGATTTAACATATTTTAGTGATCCTTATTAAGGTATCCAATAATATATTTATTCTTGTACTATTATAAACTTCAGCAATCCTGCGCATCAGGGAAATATTTAACGAAGCATAAAGCTCTTTTTCCAGACGCATTCCGGATAAATATGATTTCATATCAGCCTTTGTCTTAATTTCTTTTTGCCCGGCAATGTGGTCAGTCAGTGCCTTTTCCGGAGTTGCTATTAAGGCCTTTTTCCGGGAGTCAGTTTTATATAATGCAAAACCTGTGCTGTATTTTTCTATATGACAATACCTGTATTCAAAAATACCAGCTTTAGTTGTAAAAATTTTATTCCGGTTTGGTGTAATGCTATATACTCTATGCACACGTTCGGGTATGGCACCATGAAATGAAAGCGCACTCAGGCCTGAAACATATGAGGGACCGTAAATAAGATTTGCCAGGACAAATGTATTATAAGGTCTCTTGTATTCATTTCCCAATACATAAATGCCTTTTTTTATCCTGATAATTTCCCCGTCATTGATCAATGAACGGATCTTGTCTCTGGGATTTTTATATGCTGATAATGCCGCCAGCAGAAGGTTATAATCGAATTCCGCAGGCATATTATACAAATTTATTTTCCTCATTATTTAACCAGTATGTCTAATTTTTCGGACTTACTGGTTAAATGATAACATTAAATTATATTCTCGTCAATTATTTTACAGGCCGCCATAAAATCAAGCGGTATCCGTATGGCAAAGTTTTTCTAATTGTTGCAATCTTTTAGCCACTGTATACTTGCCCGTACACATGACAGCCAGTCGTCTCTGTCAAGAGCGGCACTGTTATACAGTTTGTTTTAGTTTTATCTGCACAAACAATCTTATTAAGCCGCCACGGAGGACGGCTCCTTATTCAGGCACGGACGCCTGGCTGAGCATTTCCGTAAAGCCGTTCCCCTTGCACAAACCACGATCTCTTTTTTTACCTTTGCCTGTAAAACGTGGCTAAAACAACAAGCAGAATAATCAGCTATGATACCAACTTACAGCCCAAGGTATACCTGTTTCGGCACAGAGCCGCCGGTCATGTTAAGTAAAAATTATTTATAATCAGTTTGAAGTTTATTTTGTTTTTTATTTCTTAAATGTTTATATTTTTTTTTTAGTTTCTGCATGAATTTTTCAGGGTTTTCATTAATTTTTTTGCTTATTTTTTTTCTTGCTTCTCTTTGAAATTTTACACAATCAAATGTTTTATTCATCTATTACCTCCCTTGGAGTTCTTATTTCAAGCATTTGATATCCATACATAAGATTAACAGCATTATAGCCGTGTATTTTTTCAAGTTTAACTATATGTTTAAAATTCCAGCTTGCAAGTACATTTACTTTTTCCATCGTAGCAATTGCAATATGTTCAGCATCTTCAATGCTTCTTTTTGAAACAACCCTGTTCAATATATATTTGTTTGCAAGTTCTTTTGTCTCTTCAGAAGTAAAAACAAATTCAATATTATCTTCCGGAATTGATTTGTAATTATCTAACACCATTTTGGGAGCTTCCTCGAGTTCATCCAGAGTTAAATCAGAAATAACCGGAATTATTTTTCCGCTCTTGAATGCATCAAATAATTTATTACTCCACTCTTTAAACTCTTCATCAAAACAACCACCAATAACAGATGTATCAATATATATTTTTTGTTTCATAACTGATAAATTATACCCTAAATTCTATAAAATTTTAAAT
>CAZFAK010000052.1:0-14351 GCA_964517045.1 uncultured Spirochaetia bacterium
ATATGGCCGGTGTAAGTTATGGTGATACAAAATCTTAATAATATCGATCAGATTCTGGAAAAGGTCAAAGATGTAAGATATGAGGTAGTTGAGGAGCGGGAAGAAGAAAAAGATGAAATTAAACTGAAAAACCGTGTTCTGGATGAGCTTAAAGATGAGCTGAGCCAGTTAGAAAAGTATGCGCAAAAATTATACGGTTACGATTCGGTTTTTAAACTTAAAAAATTCAGTAGTGCTGCGGAAAGATACCTTGCCGGCAGTGCCCGGCAAAATGCCGCGCTGGGTGAATACGCCCTTAAAATAATTCAGATTGCTGCGAAACATAAAATTGCCTCCCGGACAACAGGCCGACAGGAGAAAATTCCGGCGGGCAGTTTTAAAATAGGAGTGGGAGAGCGGGAGCTGTCCTTTGATTTTCGGGGAGGTAATATTTACGCCCTGGCAGAGCTTTTTAACCGGGAAAATCTGCAGGATATTATCCGGGCTGCTGTAGTAAAAAAAAGTAAATCCCAGCTGGTGCTTATTCTTGAGGCGCAGCAAACCGGCTCTGATAACAAGCTTCGTTTGCTGGAGGACAGTGACGGTATTTTAAAATTCCTGGATCTATTTGGTAAACCCCCGCCGCCGGCTCCCGAGTATATTGTGTCCCCCGCAAAGGCAGACAAGGACAAAAATATAGAGGCCCGTAAGGATTATTTTATATTGAACAGCGGTGCTTCCTATGAGCCGGATACAGGCAGCGGTATAGAACTTGATAAAAAGAGTTTTATAAGCGGGGAGATCTCCTGGAGCCCGCTAACAGATATTGACCCGGAGCAGAAACAACCTCCCTTAACTGTAAATGAAGATAAGTTGATAAGTCCCCAGGACAGTATAATGGCGGAAGAGCCCGGACTTATTTTTAAAGATAAGGCTTTGGAATCATTTCCCGGTGCAGGTCCGGCAGGTAAAGCTGAAGGAGAGGAGGAGAAAGAGCCGTCAGTGAAAGAGTCTGATGATACCTTTTTAAAAATATATTTCGTAAAAAATGGCCGTCTGGTTACCAAAAAGATCGGTATCGGCAGTGATTTTACACTTACCAATTCCGGTAAAAAAAATTTTAATATAGGCCTTAAAGATCTGCGGTCCGGAGCAAATGAGAGGGTGCTTACCATAGATAAACTGAAATTTATCAATAATAATACCGGCGTTGTTTACCGTATAAAATATCCGCAACTTATTAAAAAAGATCAGGCTGAGCAGAAATCCGTACAGGCTAAACATGAATTAACTCCGGCACTGGATGCTCTTTTTGATTATAAAGGAGTCAGAGTAAGACGAAAAAAAAATACGGTAGATGATCTGCTTGACGGCGTTACTCTTAATCTCAAACGGCCTTCACCGGACAAGGTGGAATTTGAGGTAGAGCGTGATATGGAGGCTGTACAAAACAGTATTGTTAACTATATAGGCCAGTATAATCTTATTATGGAATTGCTTAATATAGTCCTGGCGCGCAGCAAAAGCCAGGCTGATAAGGTGGATGAAAAAGAGAAAAAAAAGTTTACTATATTCCGCAATGAATTTGCGATCAAAGCCTTACGGGAGAAGATGATTAAAATAATGTCCAGTTCTTTTCCAACTTCAGACCGGGAGACCCTCTCTATGCTGGTTCAGATAGGCATTGAGTCTGTATTCTCTGTGGGCGGGTATGATGATCTGAACCAGTGGAAGAAGCAACTTAAGGAACCGGTTTTTAAAGATGCTATGCAGAAAATGCCGCAGCTGGTTCAGGAACTTTTCAGTTATGACAATGATGGTGATAATCTTCCGGATAGCGGCTGTGCTTATGAACTTAAAAAAATTATTAAAAGTTATACCAGCCGCGGCGGTGTTTTAGCTCTGCAAAAACAGGCTAACAACCGTAAAATAAAAGAGGTTGACCGCAGGATTGCCAAAGAAGAAAAAAAAATTGATTCTTTTTTAAATAAACTGGAGAAAGATTTAATCAGCGCCAGAGCTGCCAAACGGGAAATGAAACGTATGATGGAATATTTTGAACAGACACAGGGAGTTAAGTAAAATGGAAATGTATATTAATAATCAGAAAATTAATTTTTCATTTACAGATGAAAAAAATGTTCTGGATATAGTAAACAGTATTGAAAAATGGGTAGGAAAGGACAATAACATTATAGCAGAATTTAATATTAACGGTAAGGATTATTACAGCATAGAAGCCGAAGATTTAAAAAAAATCAAACCGGAAACGGTCAACATAATCAAATTTAAAGTTTTATCCGTTCCTTCCTATGCTGTAGCTGTAATGCTCGAATTGAACAATTATTTTACCAATATGAAAAAAGTTTTTGCTAATGAACTGACACCGGAAAAATACGGGATGGCGGTTAATGGTTTGCAGTGGTGTAAAAAAACTTTTTCATCGGTTTTAACAGTTTTAAAACTGCAGGCAGAAGGTGCTTTTATTTTAAAAGATATGCATGAGATGGAAGTCGAACTTTTCCGTCTTAAAAACAGAAACGAAAAAAACTGTTCCGATGTAATGCAGAAATTAATCAAAGTTCTTATGGAAAAGATGCATTTTTTCTGTATAAAAATAAATATCAAAATTCTGGAGAAGAATTTACAGTCTTTATCACTTAATAATATTCCGGAAGTTGCCGAGGACAGCTATAAACTGCTGGATATGACTGAGGATATACTGGTGAGAGCTGCGGAGAAGATGCAAAGCGGAAAAGACGCTGAAGCTTTGGGCTTGATCAGGGACATTATGGAGCTTTTTATTATATTTTCTCACCTGGCGGATAAAATAATTAAAATAAAAGGCAGTGATCCTTTTACCTTGCAGGAAGGAAACGGATCTTTTAAAGACTTTAACAGCAAACTGGTAGCAGTATTAAAAACAGTGGAGTCTGCTTTAAAGGAAAATGATTTTGTTCAGCTAAGCGATATTATAGAATACGAACTTAGAGAATATACGGAAAAATATAAATCTTTTTTTCAATATGCCGGGTCTGACAAGGTTGAGTAATAAATGAAAATTGCTTTATCATTATTAAAACAAATTGCCGCTGAAACAGAACTGCCGCCTTTATTAAACGCTATTAAAGATACGAATGGACAAATATTGTTTGCTGCCGGCAGTAAACTGAAAAATAAAGATATGGAAAAAGCTGCCGCTGCCGGAACAGATGCTGTTGATTTAGCTTATAATCATGATTTTTACCAGCAACTAAACCGGAAAGACCCGCTTACTTATAAACTGCCTGTAAAAAATATTTCGCGTGATGATCTTGCCCGGGAAATAAAATTTATATCTTTTGCCAACCAGAACAGCGCGCATCAGCGCAAGATCATTTTTTGCGGGGAGTTATATGATGAGTCCGGCAATATTATACTTAAGTTTGAAGAGGAATTAAATAATGACATTTATGCTGAAAAAATCACCAGGCTGTCCGGTGAACAGTATTTTCCTGTTCGTTATAATGAGTATAAAATAATTTTACTGGTTAATCTTAAACCCAGCGGTGATGATTTTATACGCCGCTTTCGTTTGAATGCTGATATGACATATAATCTTATAAAAGAGATCAGCTCCAATCCTTTGATTAAACTGCTGTCCAACCTTATTCCGGAAAAAGATATTCTTATCGTTGATCAGCCCCGTGATTTACTGGAGGCTTACCAGACCGGTGATGTCCGCTTGATACTTATCGGGGATGCTGTAGACACGGAATATAAAAAAGCACTGGTAGCGGTAAAAAAATATGATCCTTATGCCCGCCTGATGCTGGCTAACAGGACCAATCCTAATAATGTAATGAAATTTTTATTTGACGTGGAGTATTTTTACAGTCAGGATAAATGGCTTTAGTATTTTACAGGTAAATAATTAACAAAAATGATGTCAAATAACATGAAACCTTTTATAAATACAGGTATCAAGGTATAATATAAACTATGAATTTAATTGAAATTACAGAGTTACCTCTAAGTCATTTTTTCTGGGTTTTGGCCGGTGTTATAGTGCTGGCTATAGGTTTGCATTCCGGTTTTGTTTACGGTTATTCCCGTAAAAAAAATGTTCGTTTGGTTTTTTGGGCTGTAATGATCATATTTATAACCGAGGTACCCAATCTTTTTTTCTATTTAAACAGCCTGGGACGTAAACAGATTGCCTATTTGCAGTATTATGCTGTTATTTTTGTGTTTTTAAAATACTGCGCTGCTGTCGGCAGCAGCTACGCTGTTTTACGTATTTTTCACCCATTTCGTAAGTTTCAGTATATTTTTATAGTAGGAGGTGTTTTGCTTGTTCCCGGTATCCTGGCCTGGGTCACAGCCGGGGCAGCTACGGCACTGATCTTTTTTAAACTGATAACTATTATTATTTTTGCTGCAACTGCTTTACAGTGTATTCTGGTTGATCCGCTGGAGGTCGAGGATAAGGAATTTTTAATCGTATTTCGTTACAGTGCTGTTTTAAGCTTTATATTTATGGCTGTCGGCACCGGCTTCTATATTTCCTATAACCCGGACCAGGGTGTACTGACGCGGGAGCATGTCAGAATGGTCAACGGCATGCAGCTGATAGCGCTTATTATTCTGGATATTGCCTATTTTTTTCTTTTACGGCTGGTTACTAATGTTTTGCATGTTGAAAATATAACTTATGAAAGTCAGATCAATGACCTTAAACGGGAGAAAAGTATTTATACCAAGTTAAACCATTCCATAAACCAGCAGGCAGTACAGACCGAACAATTACAGCATATTTTGCAGCCTGTAAGCGATACAGTCAAGTCTACTGTCAGAGCTATCGGTTCGATTATCTGGCTTAAAAACAATGATACCGGTGAATTTAATGCTATCGCCGTATCCGGAGATTATGTTCCCCTGCATCCGGTCCAGAACTATATTCTGGAGAAAAGGGAGAGGGTAGTTAATAAACTTTTTTCTGACACGTTTAAAGCCGGTGAAACCTATGCCGGTCAGGTAGCCAGGACACAGAGACCGCTCTATAAAAAAAATCTTTTAAAATATCCTGATCCTGAGATCAAACAAAATTTACCGGGTGTAGTAGACATTAAATCCGTTATCACCATTCCGATTATCGTCAAAGATGAAGTTATCGGTATTATTTCCGCTATCAACAAAAATACGGTTACAGGCAATTTTAACGACGCTGATCTTTCTATGGTAGCTTTGCTTGGAGATCAGGTCGGTATAGCCTGCACGCAGTTTGCGCTTACCCAGGAACATCTCAGTAAAAAAATGGAGGAAAAGGATGTTGCTTTGGCCGGCGATATACAGCAGGGATTACTGCCTGCTGAGTTTAATACAGGCCCCAGACTTGATTTTTACGGTTATTCTCTGGCAGCCAAGGGAGTGGGCGGTGATTATTATGATTATTACCGCTTTGATGATAAACATTACGGTATTATTATGTCGGATGTTGCCGGTAAAGGAGTACCTGCTTCCCTGGTAATGGTTATACTGCGCTCTACCTTCAGAGCTACTGCTGCACCGGGGGTAGAACCGGATAAAATACTGGAAAGTTTAAACAGTTCAACTGCCGGTGAAGTTTCCCAGGAAAGATATGCCACCTGTTTTTACTACACTTTTGATGCTGAAAAAATGCAGATAAAATACGCCAATGCAGCCCATGGGCCTTTGTTTTTCTATCATGCTGCTGCTGATTCTTTTGAGGAGCTTGATGCTGACGGTATGCCTCTTGGCATAGTTAAAGAGAGTCAGTATCAGGCCAAGAGTATAGCTGTTGAGCAAAATGACATTCTGGTTTTATATACGGACGGTGTTACGGAAGCAATGAACGCTGACCGTAATCAATATTCCGCTGAGCGGCTGAAAGAACAGATTAAAAAAAATAAAGATTTTTCCGCTAAAAAAATAACAGAAAATATACATACTGATATTGATAAATTTGTGGCCGGTGCTCCTCAGCATGACGACCAGACTCTGTTCGTAGTAAAGATTCTATAATAATCTTAATACTTTTTTATACAGCTTACCGATAAGGCTGAAGGAACCGGTAAATATAAAAAGTTCTTTTTTATTAAAGATTTTTTTTATATCGTGGAAATCTGTCAGCAGCTGGGTATGGAAGCGTTTATTGATTTTATTATAGGCTGCGGTTTCGGCAGCATTACCAATATAATCAAGTCCCAGGAGATAATAATATTTTTTCCAGGCAGCTGGTATCTCCTTAAGAAACGCAATACTTTTTTTATCCGGATAAAGATAAAAAATAATATTTTTCCGGAAAAATTTACGGTTAGTTTTATCTTTTTTAACCGAATGAACCAAGTTTTGCATAGCAAAGGGATTATGGGCTCCGTCAAAAATAATATTTTTTTTTTTGGTATAGCGGCCGAAAGGTAAAGACAATTTTTTTATTAATTTATAACCAGTATCCAGTTTAAGCCGGGAAGCAGCGGTCAGGGCCAGTTGTAAATTCTGCTTTTGAAAAGGAGGTAAAAAAAGTGTTTCAGGTATCCGGAAGCTTTGGAGAGGAATATATTTACTATTCCGGCGGCGGCATGTTTTTTTAATAACAGCATTGACCGGCCGCGCCTGATCCGGGCTTATGCAGGGAATATTTTTTTTTATAATTCCGGCTTTTTCCGAAGCAATTGCTTTTAAAGTATTTCCCAGTTTGTCTGTGTGGTCATAATTAACAGGTGTAATTATACTTAAAACCGGTTTGATAATATTGGTTGAATCCAGTCTTCCGCCCAGGCCGGTTTCTATAACAGCTATGGTAATATTTTTCTGTTTAAAAATCCAGAAAGCCATAGCCGTAAAAACATCAAAAACGGTCAGGTTGATATCTTTTGCCGCTTTTTCAATTGTACGGCAGGCTTTGGTAAAAACAGTCCAGGATATTTTTTTATTATTAATAAAAAAACGGTCACGTTCATCAATGATCTGCGGCGAAAGATAGAGCCCGGTATTTATATGGTTTTGGTGAAGAATGTCAGCGAGAAAGGAGGCTGTAGAGCCTTTACCTTTGGTGCCGGCAATATGGACGGTTTTAAAATGATCCTGCGGGTTGCCCAGTTTGCGGCACAGTTTTTTTATACCGGCCTGGCTGTAATTTTTACTGGAATAAACCGCCTGCCGTCTTTTGGCGAAATCAGTGCGGGCATAAAGTTTATCAAGTGTTTTATTGATGGTTGCTTTTTTCATATAGAGTTACTGGGTCATAGCATAAATAATAATATTAAGACCGAATTTAAGAGCTTTAAGGCGCAGGGCCCGGCGGTCTTTATGTACCTGATAGGGCGCCCAACCGTCTCCTATATCCGTATTATAAGTGTATAATATTACTATTCTGCCGTTATAATACAGTGCATAGGTAATACCAGGTCCCCCGTCATGTTTATGGATTTTAGGGGTGCCGTCAGGAAAATGGTAATAAATAGAAAACAGCGGGTGTGATTTGGGTAATTTTACCAGTTTCTTTTCAGGAAAAATTTTTTTTATTTCCCGGCGGAAAGATTTATCCATACCGTAATCGTCATTAGCGTAAAGAAATCCCCCTGTGGTTAAATAGGTACGAAGATAATTTACTTCAGTTGGTGAAAAGGCTATATTGCCGTGGCCGGTCATATATATAAAAGGATATAACTGCAGGGTGGAATCCGAAGGCTCTATAACTTCGGGCAGCAGGTTAGCGTTGATATCAGTATTGGTTTTTAAAAAGCGCATAAGATTTTTTACTCCCACCTTGCCTTCATACCAGTCACCGCCGCCCTGGTATTTTAATACAGCAAAGGTAAAATTTTCCTGTGCCTGCAGAGTGAAACTGATAACAGCTGCAAAAAAAAATAAAAATTTAACCAAGTTCATTATTTTTTCTGATATATATTTTTTTTAAAGCTGCAAAAACTATAAAAAGAAGAAAACAGCTGATAAAGAAAACAACAGTTTTAAAAATATAATGTTTTTTTTTAATTGTTGTTACAGTTAAAGGTGACTGGACAAGGTTTGTATACAAACTATGCAGCCGGGATAATTTTTTTGTATAAGCAGGCGGCGGTCTTTGGAAAAAATATTCGGCAAGCGGCAGACGTATACTGAATGCCCCGCTATTATTACCGGATTCTGTTTGATAATAATGGATCCCCGGATCTTTGGTAATACTGTGCGGAAGCTGATTTTTAAATACTTTGTTTTTTATTATAATATTTTTTTTTAAAGCAACCTGCTGATAACGGGTGAAGTTATGCCGCTGGTTTTTAAATATATTTTCCGTAAAGGATTTGGAAGAGAAAGAGGTTAACAGGTTATAGAGAAAACTTTCATAATAATTTTGTCCTGCTTTTACAGAAGAAGCCTTTTTTATGCCGGTAAGGGGGTAAAGGCCCAGAAATAGTAAGTTTTCACTGCTGCAGAGAGCTGAATGCTGCTTGTCAATATGAAACAGATCTCTATGCGTGTTGGTCGGAACTTGTATGCTAAGGTTAAACGGCGGCACAGCCTGCCATATTTTTTTATTATGTATATGATCATTATCAAGTTTAAATATATCATAATCATAATTAAAATCAGCTGCTGTCTGCTGCGGATTATGTTTAATTTGTAACCGGTTATGAAATATTTTTTGTGCTCTGGAAATTTTATTTAAGGGAAAGTAGATTATCTTTTTGTCAAGGTTGCGGAAATAATTAAACACCCGGGCCGGAGGAGCAAAAAGTATAATTATCTCATTATCTTTTAATACAATATTTTTAATTTTATTTTTTTTTTCTTTTTGATGTTCAGGGGAAAAGAAAAAGGACCGGGCTCTGTAGGAAAACTGGCGGTATTTATCAAAAAAAAGTTTAAGTGATTTAATTTCATAATCAGGTGAAAAGGAGAGAATATAGTAATTATAATCCTTCTGCCGGGCCTGTAAAATTAACCAATCACGGTCATTTAATTTTAAACCGTTAGGGCCCTTTATACTGCTTACGCGGGCAGTTGCAGTATAAAGAGTTTTTTCCGGAGGGGTAAAATTAAATTTCACCGTAAGCTGATTTTTTTTTAAAAATATATTGGTTTTAAAAAATTCAAGGCGGCTGTTTTTAAATTTGTTTATTTTTAAACTGAGGGTAAAGGTAACGCTCCGGGAATAATTTTTATAAATTTTAACCGGAATTACTGCAGGCATGTTTTTTTTAATAAATCCCCGGTGGTTTGGCAGATTGATTTTTACAGCAATATCTTGCGTGTAATTATTTACAGCATAATGATAAATGTTTCGGGAGGATAAACTGCTGCTCTCATCCTGAAAATTATAATCACTGATAATAATCTGTTTATGATCCAAGGCAGCTGTTTTTAAAGCTTTTTTTATATTAAAAAAATAACTGCCGCTCCCGTAAAAGGGAATTTTATTTAATATATTTTTATCATCAGCATAGGTTACATTATCAGAAAAAAAACAAAATGAGGTTGCCAAAGTATCATTATCATAAAAAGGCTCAAGCTCTTGCATGATTTGGGCCCGGCTTTGAAGCATACTTTGGGAATTGTCTATATATAAATTCAGCTTGTGTTTGCTGTTTTTTTTTATAGTTTTCATGTAAGCGGGATTGTATAAAAGTAAAAACAGGGCTGTCAGCAGTAAAAAAAAGGATAAATAAATTATTTTTTTATTAACAGCTTTATTTAATAAGCGGTACAGGTTTGACAAGTTATTTTATATTAAAAATTTTATTTGATTTTAATATGCGTATTGCTTCTTTTAACTGATTGTCATATTTAATATCATACAGTTCAGGCGGATTATTGCGGTTACGATGGTTGTCAATATGCATGGCGATAATCTTTTTATTAAGATGAATATCCAGGCTGGCCAGTTTCTGCATAAACTGGGGCAAATGTTTCTGATCATTGGCAGCATCAGGGTGTTGCTCTACATATTTTTTTATAAGGTCCAGACTTTTTAATTTTTTCAGCATCTTCATTTCGTTTTTAGTATAGGTGTCGGTTTCCACCTTAACGTCGGGCGGCAGTCCTTCTTCATGCAGGGAACGGCCGCTGGGGATATAATAATAAGCTATAGTCATTTTAAAAGCTGTTTTATCAGCTCTGTCAATATCAAAAACATTTTGTACGGAAAATTTTCCAAAAGTCTGCTCTCCGAGCAGTAAAGCGCGCTTGTGATCCTGCATAGCCCCTGCAAATATCTCACTGGCACTGGCGGAAAATTTATTTATCAGGATAATAACGGGTATATAACGCGAAAAGGCTGTACCGTTATGAGCGGAAAAACGGTGATTAACCGTGCCGCTTCTGTCTTTGGTATATACTATGACCCCCTGGTCCAGAAAAAGATCAACCACATCAATAACAGCATTTAAAAGTCCGCCCGGATTGTAACGCAGGTCTATAATAAGACCTTTGCAGTCTTTTTGTTCAATATCATTTAAAACTTTTTCCATATCGGCCGGTGTGGTTTGGGAAAAATTTCTTATTTTAACGTAGCCGAAATCAGTATTGGTTATCATTTCATGTTCAACACTTTTTATTTGAATAATGTCACGGGTAATAGTAAAAGAGAGGGGTTCCGGCTCGGTTTCTCTTATAACTGTAATATTGACTTTACTGCCTTTTTTGCCCCTTAGTTTGGAAACCGCTTCTTCTATGGTGATCCCCTCTGTGGATTCTCCCTCGATTTCGGCTATATGATCACCCGGCTTCAGGCCTACTTCCCAAGCCGGTGTACCCTCCATAGGGTTGATAATAATCAGCTTTTCATCTCTGATACGTATATAAATCCCCAGTCCGCCAAAAGAGCCTTTCGTATCTGTTTTAAGGTTTTTAAACTGTTTGGTATCCAGAAAGGTAGTGTGGGGATCATCAAGGGATTTTAACATACCTTTTATAGCACCGTAAATCATGGTGTCAACACGGGTTTGGTCTTCATCTACATACATGTGTCTTACTTTGGAGAATACATCCAGAAAATGGTCAAGATATTTTTCGTTGTTTTTATTGCTGTCAGCACCGGCAGAGTGTTGCGGCAGGGAGAGGGTAAAGGGTAATACAAGCAGTACTGTTAACAGGACAAGCCATGCTATTCTTTCTTTATATTTATATAGAAATGATTTCATTTGCAACTCCGCCTTTTAGTAAGTGTTAATGATTATTAATTTTAGGATATATAATAGTTTTAGTCAACTCCGGCCGGCTGGCCGGAGTTGACTTCAAATAACCTGTAACCATGCATCTGCTAACGAAGTTGACTGGCGGCCCTATACAGCAGCAGGCTACAGTGGCTGTAAGATAAGACAAGCACGCGAATCCCCGGTATTATAAAAATAGCATTATAGAAGAACCTATGCGTATTGTTATTTTAAACAAAAATACTGGTAAATAAATTAACTTATAAAGGAGATAAAACTATGAAGAAATTATTGTTAAGCTTGTTGTTGTTGGTAGCCATATACTCTTGTAAAGAGCCAACCGATTCCACGGATCTTGGGTATTTGGAGTTAACTGGATCAGCAGGAACAGGTTTTACTAATGCAACTTCTCTAAATATTTCATATCAAAATTTTATTGTGTACTGGGAATCAGATGGCGAAATCATCCCGATTGTATCGACTGATGGAAAGCTTCTTTCCGGTGGCGATTGGTATAACCCGTATACTGACTTTGATTTTAAAGTTAGAAATCGGGCAAATGATGAAATTCATTATTCATTTTATCTTACTGTTGATGGAACAGTTAAAAAAATATATTAATATATTAGTTTCAAAGGCACAGTTGGACAGTTATGGGATATATGATGACACAAGTATTGATGAAATGTCTCTTATGTTTGAATATTTTGCAATTATAGATTTAAACTGAACTGAAATAATTTTTTTTAACTGACTGCATATTAAAATTTATATTTATATAAATTGCAGGAATTGATCGGTTGGAAAAACGGATTTCTAAGAGACGGCAGATACCGTCTCTTAGAGGTTATATGGGGTGATGTGTTATTACATCATGCCGGGCATACCGCCGCCCATGCCGCCCATGCCGCCGCCGGGGGGCATAGCAGGTGCGCCGCCGCTGTTGGAATCATCTTTGGGGATGTCAGTAACCAGTGTTTCTGTAGTAAGTAGTATAGACGCAATGGAAACTGCATTCTGAATAGCAGAACGGGTTACTTTGGCCGGATCAATGATACCTTCCTGTACCATATCAACCCATTGGCCGGTTCTGGCGTTAAGCCCCTGTTCCGAGTGTTTAGCTTTGTCTACAATAACACCGCTGTCATAGCCGGCATTTTCCGCAATAAAACGCATGGGCCATTCCAGTGCTTTTTTTACAAGTTCGACACCTACCTGAGCATCGCCTTCAAGTTTGATTTTATTCAGTTCCGGCTGAGCTTTTACAAGGGTAACGCCGCCGCCGGGAACAATACCTTCTTCTATTGCTGCTCTGGTAGATGAAAGCGCGTCTTCCACGCGGGCTTTCTTTTCTTTCATTTCTGTTTCCGTAGCAGCGCCGACATAAATAACCGCAACACCGCCAGCCAGTTTGGCAAGACGTTCCTGCAGTTTTTCTTTGTCATAATCAGAAGTAGTTTCTTCGATTTCATTTTTAATCGTGTTTATGCGGGCCTGCATGTCTTTTTCTTTACCAGCGCCTTCGACAATGGTTGTATTTTCCTTGTCAATGATTATTTTTTTGGCAATACCGAGATGGCTTACCTCAGCGCTTTCCAGTTTCATGCCGAGATCTTCGGATATAACCTGGCCGTTGGTTAATACGGCAATATCTTCCAGCATTGCTTTGCGCCTATCTCCGAAACCGGGTGCTTTAACTGCACATACTTTCAGCGCGCCACGCATTTTATTAACAACCAAAGTGGCCAGGGCTTCACCCTCTACATCCTCAGCAATAATAACCAATGGTTTGCCGCTTTGGGATATTTTTTCCAGTAAAGGTACCATGTCTTTCATATTGGATATTTTTTTGTCAAATATGAGAACATAGGCATCAGAGAATTCAGCAGTCATGTTTTTTTGGTTAGTAATGAAATAGGGTGATAAATAACCTCTGTCAAACTGCATCCCTTCCACTACATCGAGATGAGTTTCCAGGCTTTTGGCTTCTTCAACTGTGATAACACCTTCTTTGCCTACTTTTTCCATAGCATCAGCGATAAGATTTCCGATCTCATTATCGTTATTTGATGAAATAGCTGCCACCTGCGTAATGCTGCCTTTATCCGAGATCTCTTTGGAAATTGATTTGATGTATTTTACAATCTTGTTCTGGGCTTCGTATATACCTTCTTTTAGAATCATGGGGTTGGCCCCGGCTGCAAGATTCTTAAGGCCTTCTTTGATCATGGACTGGGCCAGAATAGTCGCTGTGGTAGTACCGTCGCCGGCAACATCATTGGCCTTGGAGGCAACTTCTTTTAAAAGCTGGGCACCCATGTTTTCATAGGGGTTTTCCAGTTCTATCTCTTTGGCAATAGTTACACCGTCATTAGTGACAGTAGGTGAACCATAACTTTTTTCAAGAAGTACATTGCGTCCTTTGGGGCCTATAGTCACCCGGACTGCGTTAGCAACTGCATTTACACCGTTTAATAAGCTTTTTCTTGCTTCTTCATTATATATTAGTTGTTTTGCCATAATTTTACCTCTTTTATATTGAATTATTTTGTAGCGGGATTAATTAAATTTTGCCAGAACGTCATCAGATTTGATGATGATGTGTTCTTCTTCTGCAATTTTTATATTTGTCCCGGAAAATTTTTCGTAGATTATAGAGTCGCCTTTTTTGACTTTTATATCTTCACTATCCCCGACCGCTATTACTTTAGCTTCCTGGGTTTTTTCCTGCGCTGTTTGCGGAATGAATATACCGCCCTTGGTCTTTTGGGCGGCTTCTAATGGTTTAACCAAGATACGGTCACCAAGAGGTTGAATATTCATAGTTTATCTCCTTTCTTCTTGAATTCGAAACAGTAATATAACAAAAAATCGCCCTCAAGTCAAGTTGACAGCTTAAAAAATACAGGTTTATTTTTCAGGGAAATATGCCCTTTTTTACATTTTATTTTGCTTTATTTTTCCATAATTTGCTATATATATATCTTCTTTGTTTACCCAAAGGGAACCGGATAAGGTATCCTGCTTGCGTATTTCTGTTAAAACCAAAAGCGGATACCGGTGTCCGGCCGGCTTTGGCTTCATAAATATTGTGTAAACCAGCACTCGAGGCCGGAGTTGACCAGCGGCACTATCCAGGAGCAAGTCTACCGTGGCTAAAAATCACAGCGTCCGGAGCATGGAGACAGCCGCTTTTTCGGGGACGCTGGCGTTTGC
>CAZFAK010000053.1:0-14346 GCA_964517045.1 uncultured Spirochaetia bacterium
GACCTTAATCTGCTGGAATTGAGTTCAGCTGAGTATGAAAAATGTCAGCAATTAAGCCGGCAGTTTTCCCGCAGCAATATTTTTTTATTAACTGATATATGTTTTGAATTTATCAGGGAACTGAAAAATACAACCGAAGAGAGTTTAACTATTGATCTTTTTATTATGAAAATGCACCGTTACCGTGATTTGATTACCCCGGAGGCTTTAAAGAGCGAGCTGCGTCATATCTCCGCCGGTATTGTCAAACCGGCGGAACCGGAAAATAAAACTGAGGTTAAAGAACAAACTCCTTCCCTGAATGAGCGTCAAACCAGTGAGCGTAATAATGAAAAATCTGCACCGGCTTTTGAACCTGCCCGGTCAGGTTCTTTTTCAGAACTTGATTATAATGTTATATGCACTGAATTGGAAAAAAGTAATCCTGGATTATGTACTTTTGCCAAAAATTTTAAAATTGCAGATAGTAATGCAGATAAAATTACCTTGAAAAGTGTTAAACCGGTAACCGATACCCGCTTGTTGCAGAAACTGCAGCAGAAGCTGCAGGAGAAAACAGGTTTAAAGGTTGTTATTACTAAGACAAGAGATAATGCCTCGCAAAGTGATGTTAAAATCAATCAGTCAGTTAAAAACGCACTGAAAGTTTTTGGCGGCAGGATTGCACAAAACAAAGAAAAGGAGTAAACAAATGATGGGCGGTATGAACAATATGCTTAAACAGGCGCAAAAAATGCAGAAGCAGATGCAGAAAATGCAGGAGGAACTGGCAGCTAAAGAGTTTGAAGCTTCAGCCGGCGGTGACATGGTAACTGTTAAGATAAGCGGTAAAATGGAACTGAAACAGATCAAGATAGCCAAAGAAGTGGTTGATCCTGATGATATTGAGATGCTGGAGGATCTGGTACAGTCAGCTGTAAATGCAGCTATCAATAAAGTCAATGAAGAAAACAACGCCTCTATGTCGGGAATTACCAAGGGGATGAATATACCCGGACTAAACATGTAATGGCCGGCGCATTCAATAAAGTACTGTATTATTTCCGAAAGTTTCCCGGCATCGGCCGGAAATCAGCGGAACGATTGGCTTTTTATCTGCTTCGTATTGAAGAGAAGGAGTTTAACAATCTTTTAAGTTCTTTAAAAAATATGCGGCAGAAGACCGGTTTTTGCAGTGTCTGCGGTCTGCTTTCGGAACAGGATCCCTGCAGGGTCTGCCGTTCATCAGCACGGGACCGCCAAACTATCTGTGTTGTTAAAAATGTCAGGGATGCGCTTATTATTGAACGCTCCGGTACTTATAACGGGCTTTACCACGTTTTGGGTAAACTGATATCACCTGTAAATGATATTTATGAAAAAGATCTCCCTGTAGAGAAGTTATTAAACCGGCTGACAGCACAGACAGCTGAAATTATATTTGCCTTGGAGCATACAGTAGAGGCAGAGGCTACTATTAAAGCTATAGTAAAATATCTTGGTGGTTACAAGCTTAAAACTACCCGCGTGGCTATCGGTATTCCTATTGGAACCGGACTGGAATTTATTGATGATGACACTATGCAGCGGTCTCTTAATAACCGTATAAGTATTTAATTATGCAAAAAAAAGTTTTCCTACTGGGATCTACCGGTTCCATTGGTAAGAACACCCTTAAATCCATATCCCATTTGAATAAGCTGGGCCATGATTTTAAGATAACCGGACTTGCCGCCGGCAGCAGTCTTGCTTTACTCAAACGGCAGATTGCCCGTTTTCATCCCGGTGTAGTATATATTAAAAGTGAATCAGGCTGTAAATCCCTTAAAAAAAATTTTCCCCGCCTTAAAATATTCAGCGGCAGAGAGGGTCTGCAGGCTGCTCTGGCTGCCGGTGATTTTGATCTTTTTGTAAACAGTATTGTAGGCAGCCAGGGACTGGTCCCCACCCTTACGGCAATAACTAAAAAAGCGGATATTGCTCTGGCCAATAAAGAATCACTGGTTGCCGGAGGACAGCTGGTAAAAAAAGCTTTACATAAACACCGGGTAAATCTTATTCCTGTGGACAGTGAACATTCGGCGGTTTTTCATATTTTAAAAGGTGTGGCGCCGGCTAATATTAACAAACTTATTATTACAGCTTCCGGAGGCCCTTTTTTTTTTAAACCAGTAAAAAACCCTTCTCCGGAACAGACCCTGGCTCATCCTACCTGGAAAATGGGCCCTAAAATAACCATTGATTCAGCAACCATGATGAACAAAGGTTTTGAAATAATCGAAGCCCACTATCTGTTTGACCTTTCCTATGATATGATAGAGACTGTTATTCATCCGCAGTCGCTTATCCATTCTATGGTTGAATCCAAAGATGGTGAGATATATGCGCAGCTGGGAAAAAATGATATGCGTTTACCTATTCAGAATGCACTTACCTATCCGGTTATTGAAAAAAACATGGTAAAACCCCTGAAACTATGGGAAACCAAAGCTCTGTCTTTTTTTAAGCCAGATTTTAAAAAGTTTCCTCTGCTTAAGCTGGCTTATGAAGCCGGCCGAACGGGAGGCAGTTATCCGGTAGTTTTAAATGCCGCCAATGAAGCGGCTGTACACCTTTTTTTAAATAAAAAGATCAGTTATAACAAGATCGCCGCTATTGTCTGCGATTATGTTAAGAAACACAGAGGCCGGTCCTTTCCGGATATTGATTATATACTGGCTCTGGATAATGAAATAAAAATGAAAATTACTAAAGACCACAATTAGGAGATATAATGTTAAGTTCAATCAGCTGGATAGTTCTAATAGCTCTGGGTTTTGGCCTTACCATACTGGTTCACGAATGCGGCCATTTTATAATGGCCCGCAGAGCCGGGGTAAAGGTGGAAAAATTTGCTATAGGCATAGGGCCTAAACTGTTTACCCTGTATAAAGACAAAGCAGGTACAGAGTATATTATTGCTCTTTTGCCCATTGGCGGTTATGTCAAAATGAAGGGCCAGGAGGATCTGCCGGTAGCAGTCCGCGATAGTATCGATAAGGACAGTTACCAGGCCAAATCACCCGGCCGCCGTCTGAGTATAATTGTCGCCGGGGTTATAATGAATGTTATTCTGGCTTATATACTCCTGACAGCCGCTTATATGATAGGTGTACCTTTTGAACATAACCGGGTCGGGACTATCAGAGAGGGTTCTCCGGCGCAAAAAGCCGGACTTAAGCCCGGGGATACTATCATTTCTTTAAACGGTCAGTCGATAAACAAGGGTGAAGATCTTTTCAGTTTGCTTACCTTAAGCAGTACTAATGAAAAACATGAACTTACTTATGTAAGAAACAATACCACCAATAAAACGTTTATCAGTCTGGAAAAAGGTACTGACTTGAGTAAAGACGTTTCCAATACCCAGGCTGGTTTTGCCAGATGGAATCCGCCGGTTATTACAGACCTGAAAAAAGATGGGCCGCTTTTCCAGAAAGGATTTCGCAATGGTATGATAATGAGAAGTTTTTCCCTGCAGGAGAGTTCTTTAAAGGTGCACTCCATATCCGGGTTTAAACGGCTGGTACTTCTTAATCCAGGCGCCCGGGCTGCGCTTGTTTGCGAAAATAAAGAGGGAAAACCGGTTTCCAATACAGTTACCATAAAAAGCAACACCTTGCCGGACAAAGGGGTTTACCATGAGCCGGAGATCAGGCTGGTCTCTGAGACAAGTCCGGCTGCCCGGGCCGGTTTACTTAACGGTGATTTGATCTTATCCCTGAACGGCAAGCCTGTTACTTCCTGGGAAGATGTGATATTTTTCTTTTATAGGAGAAATTCCGCAGAGCCGGTCAGGGTCACTGTATTAAGAAATAAAAAAGAAATTTCCATGGAGGTTAAACCGGAATATGATTTTCAGTATGAAGCTTATCTTATAGGCATCAGGAGTGCGGAAAACAGTCCTTTATATCCGGAAAAGGAACTTTGTGAAGTCAGCGGCATGCCTGAAGAGGTTGTTATAAAAAATATTAGTTCCGCTTCCGGACAATATATCTACACTGTTAATATAAACGGGAAGGAAAAACAGTATGAAGCTGCCCGGGATAAAATATCCCCCAGAGTTACCGGATTTTTATTCAATTACCAAACTGATAAAAATATCGTACGCTTAAACCTGCCCCAGGCCATGCCCCGTGCTGTCACGGGATTGTTAAAAGAATTTAACGAAGTAATTACTTTTCTGCACAGAATAATCGAGCAGGATGTATCCGGTAAAATGCTGGGCGGACCGCTTATGATTTTCCAGGCTTCCTATCAGATAGCGCAACTAAAAGGATTTGCGTATCTTTTATATATGTTTGTTAAGATTGGTATAGTGCTGGCTATTGTTAATATTTTACCTATTCCTGTACTTGACGGCGGTCATGCAGCTTTTCTGCTTTACGAAATTGTAAGAGGAAAACCTGCTCCGGAATCTGTTTTCCGTATTGCCCATATGATCGGTTTTTTTCTGATTATATTGCTTTTTATATATGTATTGAAAAATGATATTTTAAGAATGTTTTTTTAGGTTCGTATAACTGTTTATGCTTAAAAAAATAATACTTTTATTACTTGCCGGCGGTTGGGGTTTGCTTTATGCTGCCGAGATATACAATTATCCGGACCTGATAGATAAACCTGTCTTTGAAGAGGAAGAGGTCGACACCAACCGTAAAGTTACCAAACTGGACTACGGTTTGGTAACCAATGAAAGTTTTTATTCCCTTAAACTGGTACCGGATAATTATCCTAACCTGCAAAAGGTACTGGCTGATATTATTATGCGGGAGATGGAAGATGACCCTGAGAAAGTTCTTATAAAAGATTTTTTTAAATACGACCGGGCTAAAAAAAGAATACTGGCCGGGGTGCGGGAGTTTATACCGGAACAGGCAGAGGATGAGGATGCTATTAATTTCGGTAAAACCATTCAGCTGACCTTAACCGGCTCCCAGCAGATAAATATCGGTTACGGCAACAGTTTTTATATAACCGATCTTGACGTTTCCCAATCCCTGCAAAAAGGAAAATATGAATACACAACTACCCGGTCCAATGAGATGGCTAATGATGAAAACTACAGTAAGGGAAGTATCTATGCCAAAAACGGCTTTGTGATTGATCAGCAGCTTGATATCTCACTGAAGGGTAAGATAGCCAATCTTATTAATATTGATATTAAACATAATACCAGAAGCCGGGGATCTACCCCTGCTACGGTAGATGTGGAATACCGCGGTGACAAACGGGATTTTGTGGAAAGAATCAAGCTGGGCAAAGCCAATTTTAATTCCGGTATGGGTAAAAGAAAATCGGAATTTATTGTAGCCGGCGGCTCTTCCAAGGAAACGCTGGGAATCACAGCTTCCGGCGGTAAAGGCGGTTTCACCTTTTCCGGGGTTATCGGTTTTACCAGAGCTATTACAGCTCAGCAGGAGATAACGGTAGAAGAAAGGCAGTATGAAAAAAATCTGGATATTGATTTTATACAAGATGAATTTTTCAAACTGCCTGACAGCAATATTGTAAACTATGTTTACTTTAAACGGTCCAAGACCGTATCAGGTACTACCAATGTGGTGGCCTGGGATCTTAAAATAGGAGACCGCCATTTTGTTAAGGTGGAGGATAACAGCCGCAACTATACTATTGACAAAGAACGGGGTATTTTACACAATATAGGGCGCAGACAGGGAGACAGTGTCCTGTTTTATACTTATGACGGTTCCAATGAATTGCCCTGTTCAGCTACCAATGGCCCAATTTTCTTTAATTCAACTAATATTACAGTAAATAATACCAGCTTTTCCAATGAATACTACGGCAGTAATAATTTATACCGTAACTTTGCCGTTATCGGGGTGGGCAGTCTGGAGCAGAAAGATCTCAGTGCTTATCTTGGTATGCGCAATCATTACCGGCTGGCCAGCCGTTCTTTTGACAGTGATAATTTTGAAATGACAATTTTTAAACAGAATAATAACAGGCTTGCAGATGTATGGAAGGGAGGAACCTCACACTATTTTTCCAATGACGGTTTCGGCAGAGTGGTGTTAAACAAAGACAAAGGCTATTATTATTTTGAAAAGCAGGAACCTTTTGCTGTGGGAGACGCATCTTTATATAACGGTTTTTATGAAAAACTTAACCCTACTGCTGAAGACAGTATGCTCTATATGCAGTACAGTTATGTAGAGCCGTTTAAAGGTTATATTGATCTGGATCATAACAATATAAATCCCTCCTCTGTTGTAGTAGTAAAAAACGGCAGTGTGGTTGATAAAACCGCTTACCGCGTCAGCCGTTATGCGGGCCGTATATATTTTAAAGATAAAACCGACTTTCTGGCAGGTGATACAATCAAAGTAAGTTATGAATATGAACCCTTTGCCAATACATTACAGCAGATAATGCTGGGCGGCCGTCTGGATTATGAGTTCCGGGAAAACAATTATATCGGCGGCAGTTTTGTAATGGCTTCGGGCCAGTCCGGTGTTTTGAGTTCCTCCCATGTCGGCCGCGAGGCTACCAGGCAGATGTTGTTTGATATTGACACCAAGCTCTCTCCTCTGGATTTTATTTTACGCCACCGGCGCAAACCCTTTAATCTCAGTCTGGACGGGGAAGTTGCTTTTTCTCTTTTTGACCGTAATAAAAACAGTACTGCTAACCGGGGCGGGGCTATAGTTAAGGATTTTGAAGGTGATGAACGCAGTTTTACCTTTCCCAAAAGCGATGTGGGTATCTATCTTACCGTAAACCCGCTGCTGGAAGATTATTACGGCCGCACTCTGGGTAAATCCTATTTTGTTGATTACTACGAATACCGGGGAGCGCCTTCGCCTGTGGATTTTTTATACAGTGAATTTACAACCTTTCCGGATTATGATTATACTAAAGGAAATATCAAACAATTCAGTACCAAGCCCGGTCCTTATGTGGTCAGTGACGGACACCGGGAAACGGATTACTACCAGCGCTCACTGGTTTTTGATTACAATTTTACCAATCTGACCGGTCAGGAGGGTTATCTTTCCTTTGTTACCTATCTGGGGTCATATTTTAATGAAAACCGGGATTTCAGCCGTTATAACACAATCGAGATCGTGTATAAACTGGTTCGCAAAGCTGAGATAAACTGGAACACCAAAGAGACCAGTCTGGCTGACCAGCCGGGGGCTGTCGGGTTTTCCCTGGAACTGGGACATAATATGTATGAAGATTTTGATGATGACGGTATTTTTGATCAGGAGTTAAATATGGAAGACAGGCAGGGCTTCCCCTTTAATTATACCAACAACGGTTTCAGTGATGTACCCTATACTCATCTCGGCGGTGGTAATTTCGGAGAAGCGCCTGATCAGCTTCTTGAAGGCAACAACCGGCTGGATACGGAACAGCTTAACCGGAACAATGTATTTGATACCAATACACCTGAGCAGCTGCTTGCTTTTCCTTCAGCCGCTACTACCGGTTATTCCAATCAATATTTTTTATTATACTCAGCTCAAACCCTCCAGGCAATTATCAGCAGCAACAGCCTGGGCGGTAATGTACTGGTTACCAATGGTATGACTTATGAAATACTGGAAAATTATGCGGTAAATCAAAGCGATCCTTTTCATGAACAGACTTTTATTAAGCTGCATATCCCTTTAAAACAGTTGATAACCAATGAACTGGTTAACAATGTAGAATCCATACGGCTTAATCTGCTGCAGGCACAGGTTTCGGATATAATTAACGCTGCCGGCAAGGATCTTAAAAAAGGCATGCTGGTGATAAGCGACTTGAAATTTAAAGGTACCAGCTGGGAGGAGATATCTATTGACGGGGTGGTTGCCGAAGACCCGCAGCAGTTTGAGGCCGGGGTTATCAACTCCCAGGATGATCCTGACTATAAGGAGGATCATCTGGCCCGTGCCTTCCAGGATGAATACGAAGATATTTACGAATCTCTTTCCACATCTGACCTGGAGACAATACAGGAAAATGCTTTTCAGATTAAATATAATTTAACCGGGATAGAGTTGACCAACCGGCAGGATGATTATAACGGCAGACTGGGACTGGTGGAAAAAACCGAAACCAGAAGTGTGGATATATCTTATTATAATGAAAAGGATTTTTATGTAAACGTACGGGATAAACTGCCGGCCAGCAGCGAGAAGTTTATCTACCGTTTCGGCCTGGATGCGGATAACTATTATGAATTGCGTATACCGGTAACGGTTTTTTCTCCGCAGCAGCGCTGGCATAAACTTACCATGGTTCTTTCCCGGACCGAGTTTAACGACCTGTCCGGTTTAAGGTATAAGGATCCCGGGGCTGATATTAAAAACGGTGTTTTTACCAGGGATCATTATTTTGCCATGTTTATTCAGGAGCAGGGTGATGATAAAAAGACACCGCTTGAGCTGGATCAGTATACGCTGCAGCGCATCGGCGACCCTGATCTTTTCAGTATAAAATATTATGCGGTGGGGATAGACAGTACCAATCAGCCTGCAACCGGGAAATTATGGGTTAATAATATTCTCATGCGAAATGAGGAAAACAAGGTTGGTGTTAATTATAAAATGAATCTGACGCTTGATAAAGTTAAACCGCTGCAGATCGGTAAGCAGGATATTCTGTCGGATTTTAAGAGCAGAATCGGCATAAAGCATTACAGCCCGGATTTTGTAGCCATGGGTGAGACCAGTAAGGGACTGAGCGCCCGGATCAGAGATGATTTTTCCTATGAGATTAAAGGGAAATTGTTTTCTGTTTTATCCGTACACTATACGGGATTTAATGAATACCAGCTTTCCCGTCCGGAACGTACCCTGATCCCCCTGGAAAAACAGACAGCCCAGAATAACCGCGGTCATAATTTTACGTTTAATTTTGCTTTAAACAAGCGTTTAAACCGTTTCATACCGCAGATAAGCCACTCTTGTACTAAAAATATCAAACGTAGTTTAAGCAGCAAGTCTCTGGATACTGCTTTTACGAGTGAAGACCGTTATTCTGCTGTCAACTGCCGTGATATTGAAACCCGGACTATGGGTTTTTCCGAGCAGCAGCAGTGGAATTTTTCTAAAAAAGTTTCTCTGCATGAGAGTTACTCTTTTAATGCTTCTGTCCAGCGCATACTTGAGCAGGAACAGGACCTGAAAAACAAGGATATCACTATGCTGGCCAGTGATAAGGAACACTATTTTTACCCCTATTATGCGCTGCAGGGAAAAGATATAAGCCAGCTTACTCCGGCCTGGGACCGTTTTTACGAAGCCGATGATTATATACGCAGCAACAATACCCCGGAATTACTTTCCGAACTGGAATATAACTATTCCCGGCGCCAGAGTGCCAAACTGCGTCTGGATATAAAAAGATTATTAAAACTTTCACTGAGTTACAGCGGTGAGGTCCGTCACGGTGTTGCTATTACCAATATTACTAATCGCAGCCAGTTCGGCCTGCTCAAGCAGGCGTATGAAGTGGATAATTATTTCTCCTCTTTTAGTAAAATATACCGTTCCCAGTACGGCGGCGGCAGCGAGCGTTTTGAGAACCGGTATTTAGAGGACCCTTATCTGCAGGAGAATTTTTTACTGAAAGACCGTACCCGTACTTATAATATATCATTAGATTTTTTAAAAAATATTAAATGGCTTTTTCTGTCCCGCTGGAGTCTGAAATTCAACTATTCCCATAAAGAGTCTTTTGCTTTTAACGACCTGTGCAGCTATGATGCAGCAGAATTAATTTCCGACTGGCATAACCTTTCTTCAGCCCGGCAGCAGGAGCTTTACGGAACTGATGATACCCAGCTTTTTGTGCAGAGTGTTAACGAAGCCGCTGCTTTTTATAAAGGCAGGCATCGCTACAAAAATTTCAGGGATATTTTTTCAGTGGATCTGAGTCTTCCTTTCCGTATAGATAAAGCTTTTGTCAAAGTTTTTAACTATTCCCTAACCAGAAAGCTTACGGCAGAGGAAAAAGGGGTACTTGATGAAGATGTGGGCAGTATGAATGCAGAGGACAAGCAGTTCTGGCAAAATTTAAAAAATAATTTTCCTGATAACTACAACGCTTTCGGTACGGGCCGCCGCAGCGCTCAGTTTTTTACTAATGTGCTTCATTCTGTCAAAACCGTTCCCTATTTTAATTTCGGCCTGCTGGAGGACCTGGCCTGGCTTGTTGCTTATCCTTTTGTGAAACGGAATAAAAACAATGATCCGCTGGCTATTAATAAAGCCAAAGCAAGATTTTTTAATTTCAGCCGTATAAAGCACGCGGAATCAGTGAACCGGGTTTATAACGGCCGTACGGCTAATGGGTACCGTATCCGCAACAGTGATCTGGTGGAAAGCAGTGATGATTATGTTATAACCAAATTTAACGCGCATGATAATTATGCACAGAGTATTATTTTAAAAGATACTTGTAACCTCCGTTTGCGTTTTAATACGTCCAAATATAAAATCAAGGATATCAGTTTTATGGATTATTTTTTTCCAACCAGTTTTAACTACAGCTGCACTCTTTCAACCCGCCTGGAGGAGGGATGGCGGCTGAAACAGGAAGAGGACCGTAATTTCCGTATCCGCAAATCTTTTAATAAATTGAGTTCGCTTATAAACAGGATCATATTAAACCGGAACAAGGAAGAAGAGAGTAGTGATACTAAAACACAGCCGCGTTACCGGGGCCACCGCGGCAAGCGTACTACCCTGAATCTGGGGGGTAATTATTCCTTTCGCAGCAGCGTTGATTATTATGATAAGACAGTAGCGCGTCAACATGGCTTCTCTTTTACACCCACTCTCAGCCTTAAAAACGGATTGATACTGAAACCAAGTTATGAGTTTGATATAGAGCAGCACCGGCAGTACCGCTGGTATTATCATATAGATGACGGCGGTAACACCAACTATGATCCTTTCCTCGGCATTGGTACTGTTAAAGACAGTTATAGTTACCAAACAGCTGCCGGTTATTTAAACTGCGGCAGTCTGGAACAGGGCCGGCAGGATACAGAGCTGGGGTATCAGATGGATTATGACACCCATAAACATGAATTTGTATTAAGCTTCAGATGGAATGAAGATAAACGGGTTAAACTCAGACTTCCTTTTATCAAAAAGCCTCTCTATTTACCGGAAGGCAGCCGGCATACGCTGCAGTTTCATTTTGAACTTAACCGGTATAAACTTTACGGTGTAGATATGAACAGGCTTTATAACGGCGAAGCTGCTACGGTAGATGAACTTATTGCCCTGCAGCCGGATCCGGTGGCCCGCAAAAATCTTAATTATTTTAATATCTCTGCTCTCGGTAATCTGCCTGAATGGGAAGCAAATACTTCCTATTCTCTGAAAATTCCTGTTAACAAAGAGCACTTCAAGCTGGAGATAAAGCTGAATCTCAGTCTGTTAAAAAAGGTAAAAGCCAATGATGTTTTTCAGTCTATTTTTGACAGAAACGATTATAATAAGCATATTCCCTTTGCGGATGTTTTAAAACAGGATGATGACCTGCAGTTTAATTTTACTGTAGAGGCCAACGGTACTATAACTTTTTAATATTTATAAAAAAAGGTTACAGCCGTACTGTCAGCCTGGGTTGATATTTGGAGACCGGTTTGCCGGTGCAAAAGGCTCTGCTGGTCGTTTTTTATACCATTATAAGCCAGTAAAATATTAAGCCCGGAAAGTACTGCCATACCGGCGCTAAACCCCTTTATTTTTGTCAGTTTCTCATCTATATGCCTGTTAACCGTATTGATCTCGCTTTGATCTGCCTCTGTCTGTTCAAGTGATTGTTTTTTTTTTTGCAGTTTATGATATTTATAAATGTAGACAGTGTTAAGAGCAGTAAGCGAATAAAATAAAACCGTATCTGTAAGCTGCAGAAACATTGCTGAGTCGGGACAATGAAACAGAAAATTGAGACCGGGCCAGACAGCACTGATACTGGTAAAAACAACTTTTTTTTTAAGGCTTGTAAAAGAGGGGGTGAGCTTAATAACTTTGTTTTTCAGGCTGTTTACAATGGAAAAGTAATATTTATCCTTTTTTTTTAAAAACAGATCATGGCTGCCGCCGGGCAGATTGCTGATAACAGTGTTGGTGGTTCGGGTTGTAAGCAGTTTTTTACTGTTAAAAAACAGGTCAAAACCGGGCTGCGGTGAGTTTATTACAAGAGTAAAAGGTGCAGGCTGAAGGGTAACCGTTACCTTTCGGGTAGCTCCCGCAGTCAGGGAGAAAGTATTGGTTACAGTTATATATCTTTTGCGTTTAAAGACCATTGTATACTCACCCGAGGGGATAATATTTTTACCGTTTTTTATTTCAATATTGGTCTCCGCTCCCCGGATAAGAATTATGGCTGCTCTTTCGGGCTTAAGCTCAAGGTTTAACACCGCATAAGTACGGCTATGCAGCCGGGCCGGCAGCGTCAGCAGACAAAACAGAATAAGCAGACGTGCTCTGCCTCTATTAGTGCTTTTTTTCATTTTCTCTACTCCGGAAAACAGGTGCTTCTTACTCTTATGAATACGGCTGCTTTATTTTTTTTCCGCTTGCGGCGCCCGTACCACATACTGTCTGTTTTTAAGATAACGGTTTTTATAAAATTTTTCCGGAACAGCAACAGAATATTTTTCATTGATTTCCGTAATGCGGGCAAAGGTCAGAGGCTGCTTTTGTTCTGTCAGTTGTTCAAGGTTTTTATAAACAGCCAGCCGGTCATCTTTATGAAAACCGTCGCGTTCTCCGAGCGATACAATAAGCTTTTGAAAATCTTTTTTAAGAATTATACCCCTGGCTTTAATATTTTTTTTCAAATATTTTTTTAAAAGAATATTTATATCAAAAAATTTGTTATTTCCGTCCGTAAAAAATTTCCGGCGGGTAATTAAAATATTTTTTTTACTGTTATAGATAGCGGCTGTAAGCTCCAGTCTTCCGGGCTGTTCCCGGAAATCATACTTTATATAGTAATCACTCTTATGTTGCGTATTTTTGATATCCGCAGCTGTAGTGGGCGGCAGAGTTTTAAGTTTATAACATTGCTGCAGTGTATGGTAGAGCATATCATAGAAGATATTGATAATACCCTCAGTATGAACATGCCCGGGCCGGCTGTTTTTGAGGAGGATTACCCGGGGTTTGCTGCTGTAGGCACTATCTGGTTCCAGGTTATAACGGTTGTGGATGGCATCAGCCATTTTAACTTTCATTTTTTCCAGTTTATGGGTTATCTTATAATCCGCTTCCAGACTTAATTTTTTTATTATAGTCAGTTCTTCCAGGTATGATTGGTTAAAATTTTTTTTCTTAAGAAAATCAGCGAATTTTATGCGCTTGGCTGAATCCTGCGGGACTAATTGTAAAAGGCGGATATATTCGGCATAAGCTTTTTCGTAAACTCCTCTTTCCTGAAAAAAAACAGCCCGTTTAAGATGGTATGCACTGTATTTTTTTCTTTCAGGATGATCCAGCGGATAGTTGTTTAATACCAGCAGCTCAGTAAAGTAACGTACGGTCTCGTTGTATTGATCCAGATCAAGGGATTTGTCCAGGTATTGTAAAACTTTATATTTAAGATATTTTTTATCCGCAAGCCTCCAGTGATCCTTTTGCTGCCGTAAATAATTGTAATAGGCGATTTTATAATTTAGCCGGGCATCCGGGGCAGTGCTGGTTTTCTGCAGCGATTTAATAAGCGCATCGTATTTTTGCAGCTGCAGCAGTATTTTAATATGTTGTTTTTTAAATTTATCAGAGAAGGGTTTATAATATAAAGCTTTTTCAATATATTTTTGAGCTTCGGTATACTGCTTTTTTTGGAAAAGGTACATGCTGTAGAGGTAGAAATAATCAGGATCTTCAGGATGTTTTTTTTGGTAAACTTTTAATTTTTGTTTTAATTCTTTAAACTTGTTTTGGGTTAACAGGAAATGACAGTAAGCATAGAGGAGCTGCGGGTGGTCCTGATCTATTATCTCAGCTTCCTGTAAATACTCTGCCGCTTTTTTATAATGTTTTTTTTGCTGCGCAAGCCGGGCCAGCAGGATGTAGGCCTTAATATTGCGCTTGTTGTTGAGCAGAACTTTGTCCAGGTATTTTTTACATAGTTTTAAGTTGCCGGTCCGGTAATAATAGGAAGCAGCCATCAGATCGGTTGTTTCCCCTTTGCGGCTTTTTAAAAGGAAATTCAGTTGTTTTTGCGCCCTGTCATACTGGTTTTGGGCAAGATATATTTTGAACAGCAATTTGCGGCAGGCAATGGAGTTGGGATTTTTTTCATAAAAGTTTTCCACTTCGTAGACCCTACCTTTCGCTTATGCCA
>CAZFAK010000054.1:0-14323 GCA_964517045.1 uncultured Spirochaetia bacterium
CCCCTCCTTTTATAATTTTACTGCATAAAAATACCGGCCGCCTGATAAACAGTAAAAAACAGGAACAGCCACTGTAGACTTGCTTGTGCATATTCCCGCATGCTAACTTCTATCTTAAGTACTGGTTTACACAATATGTTTGAAGCCAAAGCCGGCCGGACGCCGGTATCCGCTTTTGAAGGGCCCTGAAAAAGGGGATATTTTTCTGCTCCGGACACTGTGATATTTAGCCACAGTAGAGTTGTTTCTGCCTAGTTAGCAAAGAAGAAAGAAAACCGATAATTGACAATTTAAAAAAAATATATTAAACTATAAATGGAAATGAATTTCATTTCCATTTATAGTCCGGGGAGACTGTATGTCAAAACAAATTTTAAAAGAGTTAAAAAAACACGTTCCTTTTTCTGCCGGCGGTGCGGTCAGCGGTATTTTACTGATAATCCTGTTACAGGAGCAGTCACCGGGATTCCATAAAACTCTTTTTTATATTCTGCATCCAATACACGTGGTTTTAAGCGCGTTTGTTACTGCTTCCATTTACAAACTTCACACCTGTGATCGTTTCAACGCTAAATGTATCAGGGGCCGGTGCAATTTCTGGCTTCTCTCTCTTATCGGCTATTCCGGCGCTATTGGAATTGCTACCCTCAGTGATTCGATTATTCCTTTTCTGGGCGAAATTTTACTGGATATGCCCAACCGCGGTATTCATCTCGGTTTCATTGAAAAATGGTGGCTGGTAAACCCTCTGGCTGTTATCGGTATTTTATTTGCCTATTATATGCGTCCTCACACAGTTCTTCCGCATGCCGGACATGTTCTGTTAAGCACCTGGGCCTCTTTGTTTCATATATTAATGGCAACCGGCAATGAACTGACTGTCTGCTCCTATATTACTCTTTTCCTGTTTCTCTTTACAGCGGTCTGGATACCCTGTTGTCTGAGCGATATTGTTTTCCCCTTATTGTTTGTAAAAGCAAAAAAATAGAGACCTGCTTATGCTGCCTGGCTTTAATAATTATTTTACTTTATAATATAAACGGATTTAACCAATGGAAAACAGTTATAAATTTTTTGAAAATAAAGCCTGCCGCTACTATCCCTGTCACAAGGGTCTGAAACATATTAACTGCATGTTTTGTTACTGTCCGCTCTATTTTCTTGATGACTGCGGCGGCCATTATACCTTTACCAAAGACGGGCTCAAAGATTGCAGCCAATGTTTGATACCCCATAAACCGGGCGGATATGAATACATTCAGAAAAAATTAAAACAATATTTTAAGAAAAAAAAGGAACAAAATGCAACTTAAAATAGCTATCTCCAGCGGCAAAGGTGGTACCGGCAAAACATTTTTAGCCACCAATATTGCCAACACTCTTAAAAACTCTGAACAGCCGGTCAGGTATCTGGACTGTGATGTGGAAGAGCCTAACGGACATCTTTTCTTAAAACCGGAAATCACCAATGAAGAAAAGATAACCGTTCTCTCCCCGGCCAGAGTAGATCAGCAAAAATGCACCAATTGCGGTAAATGTGCTGAAGTATGCAATTACAATGCTATTACCATTGTTAATAATAAAACTCTGTTTTTCAAAAATTTGTGTCATATTTGCGGAGCATGTACTACTGTCTGCCCGGAAAACGCTATTATTGAAGAAGACCGGCTGATAGGCGTAGTAAAGCATGGCCGCAGCAATAATATTGATTTCCATTACGGTCTGTTGGAAACAGCTGAAGGGGGCATGTCACCCCGCCTGATCCGCCGTGTAAAAAAAAATATTGGTGAGGGAATCAATATTCTGGACTCAGCACCGGGAACTGCCTGCTCAGTAGTAGAAACAGTTAAAGATGCTGATATCTGCGTACTGGTCACTGACCCGACCCCTTTTGGTATTAATGATTTAAAATTATCAGTAAATATGTGCCGTTCCCTGAACCAGGAACCGGTTGTTCTGGTAAACCGGGCTGAATATTTTAACAATGATTTAAAGAAATACTGTCAGGAAGCACATCTGGAAATTATCGGAGAGATACCGGATGACAAAGAAATCGCTACTACCTATGCTGTGGGAAATTTAATTACTAACCATAATGCCGGCTATAAAGAAAAATTTTTCCGGATCAGCCGTAAAATAATTGAACTGAGTGCAAAAAAACGGCCGGTTAATAAAGCTAAAACCGCATCTGCCGCTTCAGCCCCCCCCCTTAATATCGAAAACGGAGCTGTTAATACTGACCACAGCACTAAACTCAAGGAACTGGTAGTTTTAAGCGGCAAGGGCGGTACAGGTAAAACCTCTCTGGTTGCCTCCTTTGCTGCTCTGGCCCAAAATACCGCCCTGGCTGATTGTGACGTTGACGCAGCTGATCTGCATCTTATTTTACAGCCGGAGATAAAAACCAAAGGACAGTTCAGCGGCGGTTACAGCGCTGTTATAAATGCTGATAAGTGTACCGGTTGCGGCTTGTGTTATGAAGCCTGCCGTTTTGAAGCGATAAACATATCTGCTGACCGTAAAACATTTACCATAGATGAAATGGCCTGTGAGGGATGCGGTGTCTGCGGTCTGGTTTGCCCCCGGGAAGCAGTAATACTTGATAAAGCCGTCAACGGCACCTGGTATGTTTCCGATACCCGTTTCGGACCATTAGCGCATGCCAAACTGGGCATGGCTGAAGAAAATACCGGCCGCCTGGTAACCCTGGTGCGTAATAAAAAAGATGAAATCGGCAGTAAAGCAGGCTTGCGCGAAGCAGTAATAGACGGTTCGCCGGGTACCGGCTGCCCGGTTATTGCTTCAGTTACCGGCAGCAATTATGTATGCATTGTTACTGAACCTACTGTTTCCGGTATTCATGATCTAAAACGTATTCTTGATGTGATCAATTTCTTCAACTTGAAAGCCGGTATTGTAGTTAATAAATACGACCTGGATCCTGACCAGGCAAACAAAGTTATCCAAATTTCTGCTGACTATCAGGCCGATTTTCTGGGACAAATTCCTTATGATAAAAATATAACCCGGGCCCAGATAAAAGGTGTGTCTGTTGTGGAATATACCAGCAATACTACAGTAAAACAAATCAAAAAAATATGGCATAAATTAAAAAATAAATTAAAATAAAATGAAAAAAAATTTATTACATCTATGTCATGAAAAATATAAAAAAGGCCGCCGCCTGATAGCTCCTTTACTGGGCACACCCGGTACCGGACTCATAAACAGCACTATCAAAATAGTACAGCAAAACAGCCAGGCTCATTATCAGGCCATAACTGCCCTGCATGCAGCTTTCAAACCGGATATTATTTTCCCGCTTATGGATCTTTCCGTAGAGGCCAATGCCCTGGGAAGATATACAGTTTTTCCCCGCGATGACAACCCAACCGTACCGGCGGACAATTTTGACATAAGCGAACTGGAACAGATGAAACAGATCAATATAAGCGGCGACAGCCGCGTACAGACTTATGTAGAGACTGCAGCCTTACTGCACAAAGATTTTAAACGCACTGTGATCCAGGGGGCTTATGTAAGCGGCCCGTATTCATTGGCATCATTGCTTATCGGCAGTGAACAAGCGGCCATGTGGTGCATAACAGAACCTGAAAAACTGTTAGAGGTTTGCCGGCTGGCTACTGGAGTTATTAAAGAGTACATCACAATGCTGGCCAGAGCCGGCGCAGATGTTATATGTATACTGGAACCCAGCGCAGTAATGCTTGGGCAAAAGCAGTTTGAAAAATTTTCAGCAGCCTTTATAAAGGAAATTTTAAAAGTAAACTATTATGGCCGGCCTGATTTTTTATACCATGTGTGCGGGAATGCTATGCATTTGATTGAAAGCATGACCAAAACCGGTATACACGGTTTAAGCCTTGACTCAGCAGAAGCCGGTATAGACATTATAAAAGTACTGGAACAAATAAATGAGGAGACAATTGTACTGGGCAATATTAATCCTGCTTCCACTCTGCTGAAGGGCCCGCCGGAAAAACTGGCCAAAGAAACGTTTGCCCTCCTGTACAACACCAGGCATTATCCCAACTTTATTCTCAGTACCGGCTGTGATATTGTACGGAAAACCCCTTTGGAACATCTGCATATTTTTATGAATACCGGTAAAAATTTTATAATAAAGGATAATAAATGAGTACCTCCTACCAGCACATTTTCGGTCCTGTCCCATCGCGGCGTCTGGGATATTCTCTGGGAATTGATCCGGTTCCTTTTAAAACCTGTTCCTATGATTGTATCTACTGCCAGCTGGGAGTAACTACTAATAAAACCTGTCAACGCCGGGAATTCTTTCCGGCTGAAAATATAATTTCAGAAATAGAAAAAAAATTAAAAGAAGGCGGGCCTGTTGATTATATAACCTTATCCGGCTCCGGCGAGCCTACTCTGTACAGTAAAATAGATACTGTAATTAATTATATCAAAGACAGTTCCGACAAACCGGTAGCAGTACTGACCAACGGTTCTCTGCTGTGGCAGCCAGAGGTAAGAGAGCAGCTTAAAAGAGCTGATCTGGTTGTCCCCTCTCTGGACGCGCCTGACAGTTCCCTGTTCAGGTATATTAATCGTCCCCAGACAGAGCTTGATTTTAATACCATGATACAGGGGTTGATTGATTTCCGCAAAGAATTTAAAAATAAAATATGGTTAGAGATATTTCTTCTGGGAGGAGTTACAGCACTGGAAGCAGAAGCTAAAAAACTGGCACAACTAGCAAAACAGATAAAACCGGATAAAATCCAGCTAAACACCGTAGAACGTCCCCCGGCAGTTGAATTCGCTTATCCGGTACCGCAGGAACAGATGCAGGATCTGGCCCGGTATTTTCCGGCCAATACCGAGATCATAACCGATTTTAATAAAATTCACAGTGCTTCCTATTTTAACAACAACAAAACCGAAATAATGAATTTATTAAGCCGCCGGCCCTGTTCCATTGAAGATATTCAGGGAGCACTGAACATGCATCAAAATGAAGTAATCAAATATACTGAAGAACTAAAAAAAGCACAAAAAGTAATTATAACCGAACATAACGGCAAACAATACTATTATATTAAAACCAAAAAAAAATAATTTTATTATTCAGAAAAAAAAATGTATGTAGAAATATTTTAAAAAAATTAATTAAATGAAAATTGTATTTATTACCCCTGCCGCAAATATTAGAAGGACTACGATCTACCGTCTGGCTATGCGTCTTTATGGCTCCCCCTCGCCTATTACCGGTCCTCTTATTTTAGGGAGTATTCTTAAAGCAGCCGGACATGAGGTTGAGGTTTATGAAGAACTTTACCAGAAAATAAAATTAAATAAACTTTTAAAAGCTGATATTATCGGCATCTCTACAATGACCTCCAGCGCACCCCGGGCTTACGAATTGGCTGCTTATTTTAAAAAACATAATAAAAAAGTTATCATTGGCGGTATGCATGCTTCAGTGCGCCCTGAAGAAGCTTTACAACATTGTGATCAGGTTATAATCGGCGAAGCGGAAAATACTATCCTCGATGTAGTTAATGGAAAAATTAATAACAAAATTATAAAATCCCGGCCGGTTAAAAACTTAGATAATCTTCCCCGGCCTGATTACAATCTGTTAAAAACTCCATACAAAACCGCTAACCTTTTAAGCACACGCGGTTGTCCGTACAAATGCAGTTTTTGTACTACAACCCGAATGTTTCACCCTTACCGAGAACGCAGTATCAACAGTATTATTGCCGAGTTAAAATTATATAAAAAAATGGGATTTAAACATGTCAACTTTCAGGATGATAATTTCACAGCCAATAAAAAAAGAACCAAAAAATTATTACGCGCTATAATTAAAAATAATCTACTCTTCAAAGACAATTTCTTTTTTGGCAGAACTGATATGGCTCAGGATAAAGAAATGTTAGAATTGCTCAGTACGGCTCATTTCCGCACCGTACTAATAGGTATTGAGTCAATAAATCAAAAATCACTTGACTTGATTGATAAACAACAAAAGGTTGCCAATATCAAACAATGCGGTACTGAACTAATTAAATACAAAATTAAAATAATTGCCAGTATTGTTTTGGGGCTCGATTTTGATAATAAAAATGATTTACATAAAACAGTACAATTTTGCCGAAAAATTAATGCTTACCGTTTACAGCCACCGCCGTTAACACCTTATCCAGGTACTCCGTTATATAATCAATTTGTCCGAGAAAAAAGATTGTTAATAAAAGACTGGCAGTATTATGACATGATGCATGTTACCTATATCCCTCGAAAATTATCTGCTCTTGGTTTACAACGTGAATTCATTAAAGCTATTTATAAATTTTATTCTTTGGGTTCATCATTGAAATTATTGTTTATATTCGGACCGCAAGCAGCACTAAATCGTTTATTTCTATCAGTCATATTATTTTGGGGCAGTATTTTTTCTAAAATTAAAGAAAATAAATATTACCGGCTGCTTAAAATAAATGCAAAACAGGAAAAACTACTTACCCGTTTTACTGTTTCCCCATCCAGATCGCAAAAAAAAAATTACAAATCTTTACACAAGCTTAAAAAAATATTTCAATCTATAAACCAATACAACCAGCAATACAGTGAAAATAACCGCTCTGTTGTTCAACATAAAATCTGGGAAATTGAAAAGCTTTTAGTCCATAAATAAAACCGCGGATCAACCGGCTTACAGGGTACATAGTGTCAGTGTAATCTCCGGGGGCTTCTATTTTAAAACAAAAATATTCAGCTGTTTTATTTTTTATTATTATTACAATAAATGCAGCTGTAAAAAAAATAATTAATAATTTACAAAATAATTATCTGCTATATCCCTGACTGCTGCTGTATAACTTTGATCATATATATCAACATAAATATCCTTTTTCGCGCCTGCCAATGCTGTTTCCAGATCTTGTTTAAGAGAGTATCTTAGATAATTACCCGCTTTACAAAAACGGCCGGAAAAAACCAGAGCATCTATTCTGCCGGCAACAGCCGCACCAGCGGCACAGCTTTGTAATAACTGGTAACGGCACACCTGCTGTGCCAAAGCGTTAATATTATCATCAGTTTTAAAAATACGGCTGAGATCTGTTTTACTACCTGTTAAACCGTACCAGCCACATTTTTGCGTTAAAATTTTATTAAGTTTTTCAGGACCCCAGTTAAACTCCTGTGCCAAAGTAAGTATTATACCGGGATCTGTTTCCGGAGAAAAGGTTTCTCCCGGCAAAGGGTAGGAGAGCATAACTGCCCGGCTGCCTTTAAGTGCAACTACTTCTGGAAAATCACCAAGGTGAATAGAGATAACACCGGGCTGACAGTTACAAAACCGTTGACGAAGAATGCGCCACAGATAAAAACAAGCAGCCTGATGTACAAGACCGTTTAAACCATAACGTTCCCGCGGAATTTTATCTGCTGTAGTCCGGTTTAAAGCATATACCCTTTCCCGTTCCGGTAAACTCTTAAAAAAAGTATCTCCAAAAACAAGCAATACCGGTATTGATGAAAAAAAATTGTTACAGGCTTTAACCAGTTCTATAGTTCCCGGCATATGAAGCGGAGCATGGGGAATTAATTGCTCCAGTTTGGTTATTGTATTACAGTTAACAATTTCCGGTGCAGTAAAAACAGTACCGCCGCAGATTACTCTGATAACTACAATTGTATCTGCAGCATTATAGCTGTTTATATCAAATGAATCTATAATTTCTTTTAAACAACTTTGCCACTCCTGCTGCGTAGTGTTAAGACCGCGGCACATATCAGCTTTTTTATGATAAAATATTTTTCGACGTTTGCAGTAAAAACTGAAAACAAAGTTATCAATTTCCGGTTCCAAAATTAAAAAATTCATTCTATCACTCCTGAGAGACTGGCTTACGGTGTAATAATTTAAAAACATCACGGGCAATAGCCAATTCTTCATTGGTTCTGATTACCAAAATTTTTATACGGCTGCCGGAAGCGGTAATGTCTGCCGGCAGTGTATTTATCGAATTGTTTAAATCATACGCAATATTGATACCAAAATGACTCATTCCGCTTATAACTGCGGTGCGCACTTGAGGAACAGTCTCCCCGATGGTATCTGTAAAAATAACCGCATCAGCCGGACGGCCGGACAATGCGGCCACCGCTGCAAGATAGCTACCCAGATATTTTTTAATACGGGAAATATATATCCGGAAAGCTTTATTAGCAGCTTCATCTGTTCCTTTTGCCTCAGCTGTGACTATATCACGTATATCACCACTTTTACCTGATAAACCCAGCAAACCGCTTTTTTTATTCAACTCTTTTTCCACTGCCGGGCAGTTGCCGTTATACTCTGCCAGTAAATGTATTACAGTGGCTGCGCTAATATCCCCGCACCTTGTACTCATAATAAGTCCGGGTAGTGGTGAAAACCCCATAGTATTATCAATGCTCTGGCCATTAACTACAGCACATAAACTGGCGCCCCCGCTGCCAAGATGGCAGCTAACAGCATTTATTTTTTTAACTGCTATACTTAAATGCTCTGCCGCCTCACTAATTACATAGCGATGACTGGTACCATGAAAACCATATTTCTTAATATGCAATTTTTGAGAAATATCTGCCGGCAGACAATAAGTTGAAGCATAAGCCGGTATAGTACTATGATAACCGGTATCAAATACCATTACCTGAGGCAGATCAGGATACAGTTTTAAGCATGCATTTATTAATTTAACAGCCGGCGGATTATGTAAAGGAGCCAGTTTTTGGGTAGCATAAAGCTCAGGTAAGACCTCTTTATTAACCCTAACCGGTTTCTGAAAAAAATTACCGCCATGAACAATGCGGTGACCAATAGCCTGGATGTCTAGCTTATGTTTTTGCTGCAAAATATTCATTACCTCTTTAAAAGCTGCTGTATGATCCGGCATGTTAACTTCAATTTTATCGGTTTTACCGTTACAGGTACTGATTATACACGGCGGTTGGGCAGTAGGCGGACCCACCCGCTGGGCCTCACCAGCTGCAAGCTGCCGGCCTGATGGCATTGCTATTATTTTATATTTTAAAGATGAACTGCCGCAGTTAAAGATTAATATTTGCATTATATTTTGCCTGCAGATGTTTACAAGCTGCCTATGGTCCATCCGAAAACCGGTATGCCGATCAGATTATGAATTATACTGGCCGTTCCGTATACAGCAGTATGAATATTATTCAGCTTTACATATTCATCCGGACCATGGATAACATCTTCCGTTCCCGGACCATAACCTATTGTGGATACATCATATTCATTAACAAGCACACCGCCGGCTGTAGCCATTCCGGCACGGTTCAGGTGCCATTTACCGGTACGGCACTCCAATCCTGCTGCCTGCAAGGCGTGCCGGGAGCGTTCCATTAATACAGAAAAGGGATCAACAGACCAGGCATGGGTTACTTTAGTAACAGTACAATCACGGCCCGTATACATATTATGGTGTTCCCGGTGCACATCTACAGCAACAGCTACATTATTCACAGTCTGTACTGCCAACAGGGCCTCATTACGCGTTTGTAACAGAAGATCTTCCGGTTTTTCCCTGATATTAAAGCGACGGGTAAGGTTGATACAAGCCCGGCGCTGTGAGTCATTACTTTGATATACAGGCGACTGGGAATGAAAACTTTCCGGTTTCGCTGCAGTATCATTTTGATTACGAAAATTAAAATCACGATAGATCATACCAGCTGCATCATCTACATCAAGCACATTATGCCCTTGTACTTTTACATCCATATCTATCCATCCGTCATGACCATAGTAAAGACCCAGTTCAGTCGGCTCACCCAGCAAAGCATAATCCGGCATTAATTCCAGTTCCGGTAAAGTCCTCTCCAATAATGCCCGCACTCCGCTGCTGAAACCTGTTTCTTCACCTACTGTTGCCGCCACTACAAGATTTCCCTTGAATGGTAAAAGACTGCGTTTTAAGAGAGCACCGGCAAAAAGCTGGCAGGCTAAACCTGCGCGGCAATCACTGGCTCCGCAACCATAGAGTTTACCCTGGTCCTCTTGCGCACCCCAGGGAGAATGATGCCACTTTCCTTTATCCGCCGGCAAAACCGTATCCATATGAGAGTTTAAAAGTAAAGTCGGTTTATGTTCTCTGCCGTAAATAATACCGATAATATTGCCGCTGTCATCCTGTATTACCTTGTCATAACCATATTTGTTCATATACTTGCGCACCAGCCTCGCTATATCCTGTTCTCTGAAGCTGGGACTGTAACATTTTATTAATTCCCTGGTAAAAGCTGCTGCCTCACTTTTAAGTCCCTTGTATTTTGACTGTAATATACTATACATTTAATACTCCTTAAAATAAAATTTAGTTCTATTAATCCTATTAAATAAAAGCATAAATCATACCAAACTTTTCCGCTGTATAAATTCAATGAAAATACTGAAAATAAAAAATAGTAAAATTTTATTTTCAACAAACTATTTCATAATGAAATTATTATATTTCATTATGAAATAGTTTGTCAGAATCAGCTGTGAATCTTACGCGGCATAAGTAAAAATTTTTGATAACCTTAAAAAAATACAAAAAAACATCTATAAATTTGACTTTATAATAATAATAGCTTATCTTTATATTAAGTTGCCTAATAATTAGGAAGCCTAAATAATTATCTTCTGACAATTAAATGATAAAAAAAAACAACCAACTCTCTTCTGATTTGCAACAGCTGACCACTGGTTTCCCTTCCGCCACCCTGGAGATAGCTGACTGTGTCCAGCGTATTATGCTTATTACCAAAAACTGGAACCTGGACATAAGTATGTACACCCAAAAAATGCTGCGCAACATTACTATGAGCGAATGGACTGTACTGGGATATATCTTTAAAAACAGCCAGGCTTCCATGCATGAACTGGCCCGGTATACCTATGTAAGTATGCCGAGCATGACCGAAACCATAGCCAAACTGCAAAAAGCAGACCTGATAAAACGCTGCCATGATAAAAATGACCGCCGTAAAATTTTTATCCGATTAACATCTAAAGGAAAAAAATTAATGGAGGTACTGCAGAAAAAACATCTGACTGTTTTAAACAATCTGCTGCATAACTTTAATAAAAACGAAACCCGAAAACTGCTTGATCTGCTGCAAAATTTACTGCACAGACTGGAACATAACAGTTCCCGGGAAACTGACGCGGGATAAATAATGGCCAACTGTAAAAAATTAACGATCCAGATCCTGATTCTAACTGTTCTGCCACTACTTTTATCCGCCCGGCTGCAGGCTGATAGAGTTATTAACCTTAAAAAAGCGCTGCATCTGGCTAAAAAAAATAATGTTACCTTGAAAAAACAGCAAAATGAAATACAAATAGCCCGCCATAACCTGCAAAGCGCTCTTTATTCATTATGGGTGCCTAATGCCAGTATAAGTTTTGATACTTCCTTCCTTGATCAGGATACTATCAATGACGCCAAAATAGGCACTAATATGATCATTACCAATATTCCCGTTGTTGACGCCGGCTATACACCTACCGGCAACTATGTCCCCCTGCCTATCTCTGACCCGGATGCAAAAAATATTGCTACGGTGCAAAACCCGGCTCTGTCAGCCAGACTATCAATTAACAAACCCCTGTTTGCCGGGTTTGCTTTAAAAACAGCTGTCGAAAACGCCCGGTATAAGCTTAAGACAGCCCGCCGTATATTAAAAGAAAAAACCACAGCTGTAACCTGTAAAGTTATGCGGGATTTTTATAACCTCTTTCTTTTACAACAACAGATAGATCTTACTTCTGATATGCTAAACAATCTCCGGGAACGCACAGCTACCATGAAAGCAAATTACGATGCCGGACGCATATCTGAATATGAATATACTTCGGTTAAAGTACAGTATCTGAATATGGCACCGGAAATAATAAAATTAAGCAATACTTTACTTACTGCCAAACGCAGCTTTATTAATTACCTCGGCATAGATAATAAAAAACCGGTTAAATTTGAAGGGGAAATCAGCCAGATAAAAAAATTACAAATACCTGATTATACTAAAAAGCAATTTACAGAAAAAGCACTGCTCCATAACAGCAGTATAGAAACTTTGCGTGATACTTTAAAAAATATTGCCCGGCAAAAAAAAAGTTTACGCTCTGCCCGGCTGCCGACTGTAAGCGGTTATTTCAATTTTCAATACCAGTATGCCTTTGATGAAAAAGAGATGGCTGCAGACAACAACCGAACCTGGCAACCGTCATGGAACCTGGGCTTACAGCTTAACCTTCCCCTGAGTAAAGCTGTTCCCTTTTCTTCAGCTCAAAAAAAAGAGCAAAACGCAGCATTACAAGAAAAAAATGCTTCCATACAGCTTACTGATTTAAAACGCAACATTGAACTGCAGGTCACATCTTTGCTGCAGAAAATCAAGGAAACTGGAGAGATACTGAAAAGCCAGCAGCAAAGCGTAAGCCTGGCCGGCTATTCCTACCGGATGGCCCAAACACAGTATGAACAGGGTGTTACTGATCTGCAGAGTTTAAATCAATCAATGAATGATTATAACGAAGCCCGTCTGAAACAGCTTAGAACCCTGTATGAAAATTTTACTGCCAAGATCAATCTGGCGGAAACCTGTAAAATCAACCTGGAAAATTTTTCCCAATGATCACAACAACTTAAAATAATACTGAACGGAGAATAATAATGCTGAAAAAAAAATCACTGCTTTTAAAAAAAATTGTTTTATATACCAAACTTCCTGCTTATCTATTAATATTGACAGGCACGGTTTTACTTATAAACAGCTGCGGCCCGAAAAAAAAACCTGAAAAAGAAAAAGCTGTTACAGTGGTTGCTGCCAAAGCAACCAGGGGTCATCTGAATAAATATCTTCACCTGAACGGAGCTCTGGTTGCTAAAAACAGCACCCAGGTATACCCTGAGGTACCCGGCAAAATAAGACGTATCCTGAAATATGAAGGCGCCCGCGTAACAAAAGATCAAACGATTATGCTCGTTGACCGTTCCCAAATAGGCGCCAATTACAAACTTGCGCCGGTCAAAGCACCGGTCAGCGGTTATATTACCAGCCTGTCCATTACGCACGGCAATAGTGTCTCCCCCCAAATGCCGGTAGCTACTGTTGGCGATATTGATATTCTGGAACTGCATATAAATGTTCCTGAAAAATGGGTCCCGGAAATTAAACGAAAACAAAAAGTAACTTTCAATGTACCTGCCTATCCGGATAAAAAATTTACAGCTATTATCACCAGAAAAGATTACAAAATCGACCGTTTAAGCCAGACCATGCTGGTACGAGCCACTATGGATAACCGGCATGCTCATCTTATTCCGGGAATGTATGCTGATGTTTCTATCTGCATCAAATCAGCTGAAAATATCTTTTTAGTACCTACATCAGCTTTAGCAACAGTTGATAAGAAAAAATTTATTTATACTGTTAAAAAAGGCACCAATACCGCGGCACCGGTCAATCTCGGCTCTACTGAGGGCAGCACCAGTAATGAATCGGCAGCAGGCATTAGCAACAGCTCGGCTGACAACTCTTCAGCACCTGTAAAATACCGAGCTCACAAAAAAGAGGTTAATGTACTTTTTATATCTGATGTAACTGCCGCCGTAAACAAAGGCCTTGCGGACAAAGACTATATCATAACATACGGTAAAGAGTTTATCAGCCAAAACAGTTTAATAAACCCGATACAGGAAACAGAGGAATAAAAATATGTATATCAGTGATTTAAGTGTTAAAAAGCCTATTACGATATTCATGGCAATCATTGCCATCAGTATATTCGGCTTTATCAGCCTTTCCCGCCTGCCGGTTGACCTCTTTCCCGACCTGGAGATACCGGTAGTAGCTGTAGTTACCGACTATGAGGGAGCAGGTCCCAAAGAAACAGAAAAAAAAATTACCCGTCTTATCGAAGGCACTCTGGCCGGGATTAATGAGATAGATTATATAAATTCCATATCCCGCGAAGGTACCTCTACTGTAATGATCCATTTTAACTGGGGGGTTAACCTGGATGCCCGTACCAGTGATGTGCGGGAAAAACTTGATCTAATAAAAGACGCTCTTCCGGATTCAGCCGGCACACCGGTTATTTTCAAATTTTCCCCCTCCATGATGCCTGTTATGATGCTGGGACTGAAAGCTTCACCCGGTACTGATATGGGGGCCCTTTATAATATGGCTGAAGACGATTTAAAAACCAAACTGGAACAGGTACCGGGAATTGCCCGGGTAACTATCAACGGCGGCATGAAAAGAGAGG
>CAZFAK010000055.1:0-14230 GCA_964517045.1 uncultured Spirochaetia bacterium
GCCCTCAGTGTCCAAAATATAACATGTTAAGCAATTTTACAGGTATTAAAAATCATACCCCTATATTCTTACCGCTTGCTACTTTTAAAAAAAAAGAATTTATGTAAAAATTACTTTACAAAATTATGAAAAAAAAGATTTTTATTGACGGTCAGGCCGGAACAACCGGTTTGACTATTTATAAGCGGTTACAATCCCTGCCCGGTCTGGAGCTGCTCAAAATACCTGCTGCTAAACGCAAGGATGCCGCAGTCCGAGCAGAGTTTGTCAAAAAGTCGGATATAGCTGTCTTGTGTCTGCCTGATGCGGCTTCCAGGGAATTAATCCCGCTTCTTGACAAGCAGGACCGGGTTATTGATACCAGTACAGCTTTCCGGACCAGTCCTGACTGGGTCTACGGTTTCCCCGAACTGCAGCCTGATTTTTATAGCCGCATAAAGGCGGCCAACCGGGTGGCCAATCCCGGATGCTATGCTACCGGTTTTATCGCAGCTGTAAAACCTCTAATAGACCAGGGTTTGATTGATCCCGGTTATACTTTTTGCGCTAACGCTGTTTCCGGTTATTCCGGTGGCGGTAAAAAGCTGATCGCTTTATATGAGACTGATCATACTGAAGTAAAAACGGCTCATTATTGCCAGTATAAAGCAGACCTTAACCACAAGCATGTACCGGAGATGACCCGGATATGCGCTTTGAAAAACAAACCGCTATTTACAGTAGCGGTTGATCATTTTTACAAAGGCATGGTGGTTAATGTTGCTTTACCCTCAGCAGTCTTAGACCGGAACAGATTAACCCGCACCACTATATTAAAGTCGCTGCAGGATTATTACAGAGATTGCCCCGGGCTGCAGATAAAAAAATGGGAGGATGCAGTAGACCGGCATGGTTTTCTGGCGCCGGCCAACCGTATAACCAATCCGGAAGGTATAGATATTATTGTTATGGGTCAGGAAAAGGGCCACCTTAATCTTTGCGCCCGGCTGGATAATCTGGCTAAAGGCGCGGGAGGGGCTGCAGTACAGAATCTGCTTATAATGCTTGATCAGGCCTGACAAAAATATTGCAGCTCGCTAATTATCCTACTTAAAAAGAGTATTACTGTATTAATTAGCATCAAATTAAATATTTAAATAATTTGACAATTAAGTGTTAATGACCTATACTTTATATAGGGGTTTTACAGGACTCCAATTTTTATTTATGAGGATAACAAGGTGAGCAAAGCAGATTATGACAGATTCAGTTTAACCATTCCGGACACTTTAAATGAGTGGCTTTATGCATTTACCATAAAAGTCAAAAAGGCCGGCGGTTACCGTATCCCCAAAACACTGGTAGTCAGGGCTTTTATCCGCGCCATTAAAGAAAGCAAAATCAAGATTGATCTTAAAAACATACGGGACAAAAAAAAATCACCTGTAGCAGGAAAAGTATCTTCAGATACAGTAGAGAATATGCTGGTTAAGCGGATAGTGTCTGCTTTAAAAAAAAATTGATTATTTGATTTTATCAATATTGGAAGTGATGAGGTCTTTCGGTCCGCATAGTATTATAAAATATTTAAGCAGGTCCTGATCAAATTTGTCCTGCCATTCTTTTTTTAATTTTACAGCTGCGTTAAAGGGGCTCATGGCTTTGCGATAACCCCGGTCAGAGATAAAAGCATTGTATACGTCACAGATTGCTACTGCCTTGGCAAAAAAAGGTATCTCCGGTCCTTTAAATCCGTAGGGATAACCGCTGCCGTCCTGGCGCTCGTGATGGTAGAGAACTACATTAAGGCCGGCATGGCTGATGATCGCCTGGGAACGTAACAACGAAAAATAACCGAAAAAGGTATGTAGCTTTACAAACCCGTATTCTTGATTGGTAAGCTTGTCCGGTTTATGCAGGATGGCGCGCGGCAGATGGGTCATACCAAGATCCCGGAATAAAGCACCCTGAGCTGCATTTAAAATTTCCTTGGGGGTTATATCCTTGTTACGCATGGCCAGTACCTGCAGAAAGGCCATGGTAATAATAGCAACATTAATGGAACTGCGGAAGATATAGCTGTCAGCATCGTCTGCTGATTGCAGTTTGTCTAACAGCGAGAGATTAACGCTTATCATATCCATAGTCAGACCCAGAAAACTTTTGGTTTCATTCATTTTATCTTTATCTTCAACATTGGTTATAGTATTTTCTATCAGGAGATCAGCATAGGAATAAAGTGCGTTGGTTTTTTCCTCCAGGGAAGCACTGTTATCCTGTAATTTGTTTTCAAAAGACCGGCGGTACTCGGGCAGATCCTCGGAGAGGATAGAGTTATAAATGCCTGACTCTTTTTTATGGATAAAAAATTCATCAGTCTGTGCTTTGTCAAGCCGTGTGGTAGGGGCGTCTTTTTTGGCCAGCAGTACATAGTTTTTGTCTTTTGCATTAAAACTGTAAACATCAAAAGGCAGGGTTTTATTATGCTTTTTTAACCGTTCATATTCTATTTTTTTATATTTTTTAGTCAGATCAAGTAGACTCACAGGAGTTTCCTAATTATTAATTATTTTCTTAATCGCCCATTATATCTTTCATTTGTTTTATACGTTCATAAGTTTCTTTGATTACCTGGTTATCAGGATCAAAACTGATCGCTTTTTTGATATACTCTTCTGCTTTTTTAAAATTTTCTCTTTCTATTTCCGTTTTCGCCATAGAGAGCATTTTTTTCCCTGAAGCAAGTTTATATAATTTATGCGCCATATCCTTTAATTCCCTGAATTTTTTGCCGCTGTTTTCAATTCTGTTAAAATCTTCAATGTATTGCAACGCTTCATTATATTTTTCGTTTTTATATTTTTCATAGGCTTTATTATAAATACGTCTGGCTTTACCGTTTATTATCTCAGCTTTCAACTCGGTAGCAGGATAGCAGTTGGGAAACAGTTCCAGAGCCTCTGTGGTCAGTTGCAAAGCTTTTTCATAGTCGCCTACTTTAAAAAATGTTCTGGCGTTTTCCGTAATATCCAGAGCCAGTTTTTCATTTATGTGCGGTTTTAAAAGTTCGTTCAGTTCCTGTACAGCTTCATTTTCCGGTTCCAGCTGCAGACAGTCTTCCAGTATAGCATATGATTTTTCATATTTGTTTTTATCATATAATTCCCGGGCCTGTTTCAGTTTGTCAATAACTTTCTGGTGGTTAAATATTTTTTCTTTAAGCGCATTACCTTTCTGGTAATCGGGGTTTATTTTATAAACCTCCTGTATGGTAACCGCAGCATTGGAGTAATCTTCATCATTGTAATACTGCAGCGCTTTTTCATAAAGATTTTCCGCTTTAACTTTAAGTTTGGTTTCGTTTAACAGGATTTTGAGTTTGTTGGGTATGTTACGGGTATATTTTTTCCGGTTAGCGATCATATTCCTGATATGTTTTACCGCTTTGGTAAAGTTTTCATTACTAAGACTCTGGTTAAAGGCCAGTTTTTCCCGGTCATATTGCAGTTCACCCTCTCTCTGCGTCAGCTCTTTTTCATGCCTGCTCTCTGTATAGCCCAGTTTGTAATTGATACTTATAAAATGTTTATACACCTGGTCATAGCTCTTGTTGGGCATCAGGGTAAAAGCATAACCAAGGTCAAACCCGTAAATATGGCCGGTTATGCCCGCGCTTATTTCGTTAAGGTTGCCACCGGCCTGTAAGCTGAGGTATCGCAGCGGCGACCATTGAGCACCGGCCATAATATTAAATACCGAGCTGTTACCTGAGGTAAAATCCAGAAGTTCAGCCTCAGCTGTAAATAAAAAATTTTTAAGCACAGTTGTGCTGATCCCTGTTTTCATTATACGGGGATAGCTGTTATCAGTATCTTTATAGTTCATAACCGGAGCAACTATATTTTGGAATGATATACCCCAGCGGGATTTTATTACGGGTATATCCCATAAGATACCTCCGTCCACACCAAAGCCAAACTCTCCGATAGTATCAATTTTGGTATTAATAAGTTTTACATTTATACCGGTGCTTATACGTCCCAGTTTTTCATGATTTAATATCTCAAAGGAAGTTCCGATAAGAGCCGAGCCTTCAAAATAACCGAATTTATGAGTTTCCATTCCGAACTCATTACGACCCTGAAATGGCGAGTTGAAGAATCTGCTGTTGTAAGAGACGGCAAAAGAGAAAAGGTCATTAAGGGGAAAGTCAATAGTGCCGGCTGCAAATCTGGCGTCAGCAATAAGATAACTGTAGGAGATACCGAACTGTATTTCATTGGCAAAGCCAATACCGGCCGGGTTAAAATAAACAGCGGTATAATCGTCCGCTACCCCGCTGAAGGCCCGGCCCAGGGCAATATTACGGGCGCTTAAACCTATCTCTGTAGCGAAAAGCCCGTTTTTATTTATATATTTACCGTCAAAGGGCAGATCAGTAGCAGCGCTTGTTAGTAAACTTGTACATAATATTACTGTGAACAGTATTAAAACTATTTTTTTCATTTTTATCCTCTTTTGGTTTTTAATTATCCTGTTTATATATAATAAATTTTTCTATTCTCTCTACGCTGCTGCTTTTATCATTAGCCGGGGTATAAACCAGTCTGGCCAGATAGGCGCCGGTAGCAGCAGTGTAGCGGCTGTTTTTACTCCGGGCATCCCAGTTTAAATATACTCTTTGGTTGTTAGCAGTAACAGTTATCTGCTCAGTGCAGGCATAAACCAGATGACCGTCTATACTGAATATCTGTAAAGTTGCTTTACCGTTTTCCAGGGCTGTAAAGAAAAAGGTAATATCACCCGCAAGTGAGGGATCAAAGGGATTGGGATAGACTTTATAATTATCTATTAACCCTGTTTGTTCCTCATAAAGGGCTATCATAAAGGTACCGGTATTACTTAAACCGGTCTGGATAGTGCCGGAGCTGACACTGTTATCCAGCAGTTCAAAATTGGAACTAACGGTATTGTAGCGGAAAAAACTAGCGTATTCACTCAGTTCCCGGTTTTGTTCCGGTTGAAGAAGGCTGCGCAGCTGCCGGTTTTTATTATTTTTAACTTTATAGCTGTAGGAAATACCGGCTGGAATGTTAATATTGCTTTTGTTCAAGGTGTCAACAGCATTTACTTTATAAAAACAGGCGGCAAGATTGGTAATATTGTACTGCGGCATCAGGTTTTTATAGGCCTGGTACAGAGAATTGGTGGCAGGTAAGTTGTCTAGAGGAATTTGCCGGATACTGAACATGACCGGCCGGCTGTATGTATCTGCGCTGATCATACAGCTGAAGTTTTTATCTAAGGAATAAACAGTTTGCTCATTGGTATATATCAGCGGTAAGAAAGATGACTGCGGAACATCATCTGCATTGGTAAAATAAAAACCAAGCGGGCTGGTGTAGGGAAAATTGGTACCGCCGTAAGCATCATACCCTCTTATTCTGGTATAGTAAGCTGTTCCCTTATTGAGATTGGTAAAGTAGTCAAGGTCCGCAGGATTTAAACGGGAACATAAAATACTGTTTTCCGGAATATTGTTTTTGTAGGCAGTTAAGTTGCTGAAATATATATCCTCGGCAATTTGAATATCATAAAAGAGTGTGTCCTCCGGATCCGGGTCTGCAGCATTGGTCCAGAATATATTATGCCGGTTATTGGTATCAACTACATTACCGTTAGTGAAAAATAAAACAGCATTGCTGGTGGGAAAATCATTTACCAGATTAAGAGTAAGTATATTGGAATATATTCTTAACGGTGATATAGCAGCCGGCGGAGGTGAATCATCTTTGCTCTGGATACCTATGATAAAATTGGAACCGTCGCCAATGATCTGCCGTCCGGCGTAATGGTTTTTCAGTATATTATAGAAAGAGCAGTTGGTGTCAGTGGTTTCATAGGAGTAAAGTACTTTGGAACCGGTGCCGGTTTCGGTAAGGTCGTAATTATTGGTATTGGTCAAGTTGGTCAGATTAACATTACTGAGCCCGAATATATATAAAATATAACTTATATTGTCCCGGTCCGGATCATCAGCCTGGTAATTGAGTTTATATTTTTCATTTACTAACTGATAATTGGTAGCAGTAATTTTATTGGAGTTGGATATCAGGCTAATGTTGGATACTGTATAGGGGCTGCTGTTGGATATATTAAGAAAGAAATCGCGGGTTAAAAGCTGAAAATTGGTATAGAAAGCCACCTCAGCACCATGAGAATCGCGTACATTACTTATTATTACCCAGTAGCGGGTATTGTCCTGAAACGGGGTGTTGGTATTGGTAAGGTTATTATAGGTAATACTGGTATTGGTCAGATTCATGTTGGAACACACAATACTGTTAAAATTAAGCGTATTGTCGTTGGAAAGGATGTAGAGGTCATAGTAAATAAAATCCCCGTCCGCATCAGTACTCGGAGTCCACTCCAGATAATTGGCATTGGGATCAAAAGCATTTATTCTGTTGGTAGTGAGAAGAAAAGAGGAGAAAACAGGCAGGTGTTCATTGGAAAAAATATAACTGGTGACATTGGTGCTGGCTTCAGACTCGGTACCCGCATCTTCATAGTAAACAATTACGTCAAAGTAGCAGTTGGTCTGCGGAGCTGTAGTAAATCCCAGTTCTTTGACGGAAATGCTGTTACTGGTCAGGTTGGACAGCAGTACATTGGTTACGGAAAAAGAGGCATTGGTTGATACCCGCAGCTGATAGGCGCGGCCCTGGGAAGGAATGTATTTATAGTTGGTCCAGGCAATTATATCACTGTATCCCAGCTGCATATTGTCAGCTGCCGGAGCAGTAATAAAAGGAGCATTCAGGCGGTAGCTTTTTTTAAAGGTAAGGGTCAGATTGGAGGCAATAGTCTGCGCAGCTACCGGAGCATTGTCGTCAATGGACCTTACTTTTAAATAAGTTGTTTGGTTGTCACCATAAATATTGGTAAAGAAATTAGCGCCGTTGGTAAACTCACCTATAGTAACAGCATTGTTGGTAGTATAAACCGTAAAAGCAGGAAAAAAGGAGGGGCTGGGTGAAGCTGTAAAGAGGTTATATACTTTGTTATAAATATCCGGGTCACGCGGCGGTTTGATAGCGATATCATCATTAAGGTATAATTTCACTGTGTCGGCGTGGTTGTTAACTGTAAAATTGGAAGGACCGCTGGGTGTATTGTTGGACTTGTTTAAAAAGAAAGTGCGGCCCAGATCACCGGTAATGTATTCAGTACTATGACAATTACTGATAGAGATAACAAACCATTCACACATAACATTATCCGGGAAAGAGGTGAAGTCAGCCATGTCAGGTATGCTCAGTTTTTCTGCTGTCAGTCCCCGGTTGGTGGATACATAAGCCTCATTAGTGCTTCTGATTACTATGTTATAGTAAAGGGTGCGGTTTTGCGGTTCACTGCCGTGAAAATAAAGAGTATAATCGCGGTTATCCGGGGATTCGAGATACATCTCAGCCCGGTTGGAAGCTCCGAGAAACAAAGGCTGATAGTTGTCCTGAAATTTAAAAGCACCTGAGGGACTGGCTGGTGAGCCGTTGCCGTTAGTGTCATAGGTGGTTAAGCGGTAGTAGTATACTTCCTGGTTTTCAAGATTAATAACCGAACTGATATTGGAAAGAAGGATATTGCTGTTGGTCAGTGCCAAGGTGGTGGATATGATATTGGTAAAGGCAGGATCCGGTGCTATTTCCAGTTTGTATAGATTAGTGCTGTAATAGTTAGTCCAGGTCAGGAGATTGGTTTGTCCTATATTAGCCGCGGTATTGGAATAGGCAGGGTAGGCTATGGGCAGGCCCTGACCGTTGGTAAAAATAAAAGTATAGCTGTTGGTTGTATAAGGGGAAAAAGCCCCGCGGTTGTCTTCAGCCCGTACACGGAAATAATAGGGGCCGCCCTCGCTCAGGCTTCCCATTTCGTTCAGGGCAATGTTGGTGTTGGTTGTGCTGCCGTTAATAATAAAGGAGGTAAAGTTGTCATCACTGATCTGGTAATGGTAGGTAATACTGTCAAAGTAGTCACTGTCACTGGCGGAAAAATAAAAAATACTGGAAGCAGACAACACGTGATTGCCCGGGTCAAACCACTTGCTGTTGGTAAGATTGGCTGGAGCCTGGGGCGCATTATTGGAAAGGTTATAGTAAAAATTGGACCAGACGCCGGGGTGGAACATATTCAGCATGTGTCTGTCTTTTATTTTAGCCCGCCACTTATAAAAAGTATTGTCTGTAAACATGGCATTGGTAATATCTGTAAGAAGTAATGATCTTTGGTTGTTGGTATTGGTTATACTCAGAAAACCGCCGCTATTGGTATTGGTAATATCTATTACAGTAATAATATCATTTTCATCAATAATATCAGAATCGGTAACTGACCAGTATAGTTTTTTTTGGTTAACCAGCGGGGTTGGAATAAATATTTCCTGCAGGTTGGAAAGATAATCAAGAGCGGGCTGATGGTTTTTAAATTTGAACTGTTCCGTATTCTGTGCTGCTACCGTATAGTCATTGATATCTTTGGTGTATACAGTCCAGTAGTAGTTGGTCTCCTCCATAAACCGGGAGGTGTTTATATTACTGCATATAATATTGGTTGTACTCAGATTGGAAATGACTGTATTGGTAATGGTAAAGCCGGGGTCCTCTGCTATAACCAGATAGGAACTCAGATCCGGATGATTGGACCAGATAAAAGAATTGGTCTGATAAAAACTCAGACTGCTGATGTTAGGGAGCAGACAAAGAGTTTGACTGCGTTCATAATCAATGTTTATCCTGTGAAAACCGAGGTTGTTGGTACCGTCAGAGTAAAACAGAGCCCGCCATGTAAGACCGGTAGTATTGATCAGAGAGGTATCAGGGAGGTTATTGTTTATGGACGTAATAGTATTATTGTTGGAAAGATTGCCGCCGGTATCAGTCCATTGACTGCCGTCATGATAAAGCCACTGACTGCCGTTATTGGTTGAAAGCTGAAAGTTGATATAACCGCCGTTGGTACGCAGTCCCCCGGCCTGAAAATTGGACCAGTAGCTGATGTCATAAGTGCTGAGCTGGGCAGCAGGTTTTACCCAGGGAAGAGTAGGGGGAACACCGGAGCCGATAATTTCGTTAGTGACCGCAGTTATTTCCGGTTCCGGAAAAATATATTTACGGCTGTCATTAACGCCGAAAGCCTGGGTCTCGTCATCTTTGCTGCGGTATTCGTAGAACATATAAAAGGGTTTGTCCCCCTTGATACGGACATTGGCGTTAAAATTGCCGCTGAAATAAATTTTACCGGGATGGGTAATGGGACCGCTATGCCAGTGGGTGCCGCTGTTGGCCGAGTTGATGGGGATACCGCTCTCTATAATGTCAATCTGGGTATCTTCATAGGGACATACAATGGCGATATATTCACTGGCCACCGGAATAATATATTCCGCACTGATATTTTTTTGACACAGCCACGAGACGGATTCATTGCCGTCCATATCAGCCTGGGAATTGACAGCAACCGGCAGGTCAGCCCGTATAAGGACAGCCGCGCCGCTGCCCTGGTCAGCACTGCCGCCCGGGCTGAAATAATCGCCGCGCTGGGCCAGGGTATTGGTTACCGGGGTATCGCTGTCGGAGCGGTATTCCACTACCTCTGTGTTATCATAAAGAGCAGTAACATAACCGCTGGATGTAGGCGTGCCCAGTATCTCACGGTTTCCCGGAGTAAGTATAGCTGAATCACGGCTGCCGGAAGTGTCAAATACAGCCAGGACAGGTTTATCAGATATTATAACTGCTGTATCACTGCTGCCCAGGGAACCGCCGCTTTCGTATTCGTATTCGCCGGCGTTAAGCATTCTGGTGTTCCACGCCGAGCTGTTGTTATTTTTATAAAAACTAACCGTAGTACTGTCATAAAGCGCTTTTATGCGGAAACCGCTGCCGTCACGGAAACCCTTGAAGGCAAAGTTGGTGGAAGCCCAGCTTACCGGAGAGAGCCCTTCAGTATCATCCTGATCAGGTTTGGAGGAAACCGGGCCCAGTACACTGACACTTGTACCGAGCGCACCTACGCTCTGGTTGTTTTTTAACTGGCCGTAGCTGTAAGCAGAGCTGTTAACCGTATTGTTGGAGACCAGGCTGGAGATGGAAAAGTCATTACGGCCGTCTGCAAACAGGACATGGTATACAGGCTGCTCTGTATCATAGCTGAAGGTGGCATAGTAATCATCGGCCCGGGGTGCTGCCGGATTGCCATGGTAGATATAAACCCTGGTCTCGGTATTGGCCGGCATATAAGGCAGTTTGGCCCAGATAATGGCATTGGTGGAGTTGTCGCTGTGATCCTCGGCATAAAAAGTAAGCAGATTGGTACCGGCGCTGCCGCAGACGCGCAGGTCGTCCAGGTCGGTTTCATATTTGCCGGCCGGCAGGTTGAGCAGGATCCGGGCCTGGTAATTGCTGATATTGGTAGGTGCCCGGTTGGAAATTGCTACAACTTCCCGGTACTGCCAGTTATCATTATACCATGGCGGATCAGCATATTTTTTCAGGTAGATGTTGGAAACCGTTACTCTGAAATAGTTACTGTACCAGTTAAAGTCAGTGGTGTTGGTATTGGTAGCTGTCCAGGAATGGGTCGCGGCAGTAAAAAGGGAAGTTATTGACAGACAGCAGAACAGACAGAGGGATTTAAGTAGGGAAGATTGGGATATAAACATAGTTACTCCGGCAGTAGTTTAAGGTTGTTGTTCTTCTTTAATATTGTTATTATCATTATTATCAGTATTGCTGTTATTTTCCTCTGCGTCCCCACTCTGATTACCAGTATTGCTCTCCTCTTCCTGTTTACTGGTATCAGCATCAGCTTTGGCATCAGAGTCAGAGCTGTTATCTGCAGCTGAGGAGTTATTTTCATTTATAACTTCTGCTGTTTCCGGCCGGGACTCTGTATCCTGGCCGGTATTGTTCTGACTGTTGCCGGCAGAAGAAGCGGATGTGGCATCTTCTATTTGTTGTTTGCTTTTATTTTCTTTTATATCAGTGCCTATCTGGAAGGAGCGGTCGCTTCTGCGGTCCAGATTGGCAACATTGTTCATAACTTCCAGAACTTTAGCTTCCCGTTCCGCTGTAAATTTATAAGTGGACTCCGCAACCTTGGCGCGCCGCTGGAAAACTTTGATAATAAACCAGGCCACCCAGCCCAGTACCAGGGCCAGTACACCTAGAAGAGAGTAAACTATAACACTGTTCCAAAAATCTTTTTTTTCCTGCTCGGCACGCGCTTCAGCCAGTTGCCGGTCTTTTTCCTGTTGTAAAGCAATGATTTTATCAAGACTGGTGTCTTCAGATTTTTTCATCTCTTTAAGGGTTTCAATAAAGGAATCAAGTGCTTCATTGTCCACACCTTCCTCTTTGCTTTCGACAATAATACGCTGCAGTTTAGTAATACGCTCATTTTGCAGTTGTTTTTTTTCCGTGTCGTTCAGTCCCTGGCCCCGGGCTTCAGCCTGCTGCTGCTTTTGTTCCAGTTCTTTTTCGATCTGGCTTTTTTCTGTAGCGAGTGATTTCAATTTTTCTTTTTTAAAATCCTTTTGTGCTGTCCGGCCCAGCTCTTTGATCCTGGCCAGATACTTTTCAGCTGTTTCATTACGTTTGTCAAGTTCCCGCAGTTTGGTAAAGGTTTTTTTAGAGGTCTGGTAATTTTTGTTGTCAAACATTTTTTTGCCGTAGGTTGTATAGGCGGTGATCAGAGCTTTTTCCGCCTGCCGGTGTCCCGGATCCTCATCCAGGGCATCTTCAAAATTTTTAATTGCTCCGGGCAGATCACCTTTCAGAAATTTTTTCAAGCCGCTTTTAAAGAAAGCATCAGCCGGTTCTTCTGTTCCCTCCTCTGCTGTTAAAGCTGTTACACAAAAAGTAAAAATAATAATATATTTTATAAATCTCATAATGCCTTACCACCTTTAAAAATTAAGCAAAATTTTATAAAATTATAACCTTATAAAAGTGAAATAACAAGTATCTTTCCGTAAAATTTCATATATAGTGTTTATTTTTACACATAAATACAGAAATATATTATAATTGGGCAACTTTTTTTAAGGTGAGATTATCGTATGAAAAAAAGCCCTTTGTTTATGACAGCCCAGTTGCCCTTTAATGTTCAGGAAACAGTAAAGCTGAACAAGCCCATGATAAAAATGATGGATGACAGTTATAACAAAGTGCTTGCCTGCCGCAATTTTAAAGAATTAAAAATATGGAACAGGATTCTGGCATCCGGTACCAAACTTTTGGAGATCGGCTGCGGCAGCGGTTATCTGCTGCACGCGCTTTATGAACAGGGCCAGGGCTGCTATTACGGTCTGGAGCCGATCAGCAGTGAATACCGTAAATGCCGGCAGCAGCTGCGGCCACTATTCCGCCAAAAGAAGATACCGTTAAAGGAACTTGACCGCCGTGTTAAAAACTCCACCCTGGAAAAGATCACTTTTAAAAATATAAAATTTGATTATATCTATTCCTACCATGTATTTGAGCATCTGGTTAATCCTCTGCTGATGCTTGCTTATGCACGCAAACTGTTAAGCAAACACGGTAAGCTGGTTATAGTCACGCCCAATGTAGAGGGCGCGCTTCCGGCCCGGGATATCTCTTCCTGGCGCTGTTCATTGTCTTCCCACCGCTGGCTGCCCGGTAAAACCACTTTAATAAGAGCTCTGGAACACAGCGGTTTTAAAATTAACAAATTTTTTACCTACGGCGGTTATCCGGCTCCGCGCGGTTTCCTTAAGAATATGGCTAATTTATGGTTTAAAATACGGAATAAAGGCGATGTGATCTGTATTATGGGGGAAAAATAAACAGAAATTATTAAAAAAAAGTTATTTATAAAATTCATTTTTTTCCCGATATTCTATATAATATAAGGGAGAATTATATAAATATTATGATCAGATTGACAAAAGCTGACGGCGGAACCATTTTTTTAAATCCGATGCAGATAGAGTCTGTTACTGCGGCTCATGATACTTTGCTGACAATGACCAATAACCGCAAATTTATTATACATGAGACTGCAGATGAAATAGCTGATCTGGTGCAGCAATACTGGGCGGGAATATACAATCCGGCCGCAGCAGGCAAATGATTATTTACACAAAGGTTACTCAGGAGTAATTAATGGATTATGCGAGTATAATTGGCGTTATGGGCGCTTTGTTTTTTGTTTCTTTCGGGATTGTTACCGGTGGCGGTGAACTGGTAGCGTATCTGGATCTGGCTTCAGTTTTTATAACTATTGGCGGTTCAACTATGGCTACTTTTGCCTCCCATCCGTTCCGGGTGTTTATCCGTATTATTACAGTTTTCAAAATAGCTATTTTTTATAAACCTCTGGATCCGGCCCAGACCATACTTACCCTGCTCAGTTTTTCCGAAAAAGCCAGACGCGAGGGACTGCTGGCCCTGGAAGACGATCTGGAAGAGACACCGGACGCTTTTATGCGCTCCGGTATACAGCTGGTAGTTGACGGTACAGAGCCGGAACTGGTCAAGAATATAATGCAGGGGGAACTGGATTCTATTGATGAAAGACATAACAAGTACAGGCAGATGTTTGCGGATCTGGGTGAATTTGCGCCTGCCTTTGGTATGATCGGTACTCTGATAGGTCTGATTGTGATGATGAAAAACCTGGGGGGTGATATGACTGCAGTCGGCCGCGGAATGGCTGCTGCTTTGATTACTACTCTATACGGTGCTATTCTTGCTAACTCTGTCTATATTCCGATCTCCAATAAACTGGAAAAAATAAATGATGCGGAGATTGCGATCAAAGAGATAGTTATTGAGGGAACGCTCTCTATCCAGTCCGGAGATAACCCCCGCATACTGCAGCAGAAACTGGTCTCCTATTTCCCTGCTGATGTCAGAGCTAAGATAGAAGAACAGATCGGAGAATAAAGTGCCGAAGAAACAGAAAAAAGAAAGAAAAGGCGCAGCACCATGGATGGTAACCTACGGGGATATGACTACTTTGCTGTTGGTATTTTTTGTTATGCTTATTGCGGCCGGAGATGTTAAAATAGTAAAACAGATGGTAATTTTATCCGCTTTTGAAGGCAAAATGGGACTGCTCCAGGGAGGACAGACCCTTTCACCCGGTGATTTTGAAAGTATGGGCCATAATGTAGAGTCCCTTACCTCCACCAAAAAGGGCCGTTCTCTGGAAAAGTCTGTAAAAAAAG
>CAZFAK010000056.1:0-14228 GCA_964517045.1 uncultured Spirochaetia bacterium
AGCAGCAGTAGCCTGCCGGTCTATATTATAATTTACTCCGGCCAAAGCTCCGGCACCAAGCGGAGACTGATCAATACGCTTGCAAGTGTCAATTAATCTTTCCAGATCGCGTTTAAAAGCAAAAAAATATGATAGCAAATAGAACCCGAGCGTAACAGGCTGGGCCGGCTGCAAATGAGTATAACCGGGCATAACCGTACTTTGATAATTACCGGCCATTTCAACTACAGTATTTAAAAGGGTAACAAGCAACTGCTGCTGTTTTTTTACCTGTTTTTTAAGATACAACCGCAGGTCTGTCTGAACCTGATCATTGCGGGAGCGGGCAGTATGCAGTTTTTTTCCTGCTTTGCCAATCAGGTCAGTAAGACGTCGTTCCACCAGAGAATGAATATCTTCATCTTCGCCGGATACCTCTATCTTGTCTGCTTTTAATTCTTTTTGTACCTGTTTTAAACCGCGAACCAAAGCATCTTTTTCATCTTCCGAGATAATGCCCTGCTGCGCAAGCATCTTTACATGCGCTGCAGAACCCTCAATATCTTCATTAAAAAGACGTTTATCAAAAGCAATACTTTTATTAAACAGGTGCATCTGCTCATCTGTTGCACTGCGGAAACGACCGCTCCATAATTTTGCCATAGTTACTCCTGTAGAATTATCTATTTAACAGTTAATTGATAGACTCCGTTCCACTTAGCCGGCGGCGGGGATTTACGGTAAAGAGCTATCCGTTTTAAAAAGAGAGAACTGGTCTGGTCACTGTATTTTGCATAAATTTCATTAAACTTTTTTTCAGCGCTTTTCCAGTTTTTTTTACGGTAAAATTTAAGGGCACTGTTGAACTCACGCACAAGATTTTTATCAGCATTAGTGGCTTTTTTCTTCAGGGAAATAATTTCATATACTTTTACCGGTCTGCTTTTACCTTTTACAGTTAACAGATCGATTTCCCGGCAGAGAAAACGCTGTTTGATTTTATTATAAACAGCTTCGCTTATCAGGGAACTGGTGTAATACTGCTTATTGGCTCCTTCCAGGCGGGCAGCCAGATTAACAGTATCACCAATGGAAGTAAAATCCAGCCGGTCCTTGGCGCCCACACTGCCGAATATCACTTCTCCTTCATTAATACCCACTCCGATACGAACAGTTACATTTTTCCCAGCTTTACGTTTTTTATTTTCAGCCGCCATTTTGCGGATAAGCTCTACACAAGCTGAAGCAGCGTTAAGATTGCTGTTTTTTCCGGAAAAACTGGCCATAACTTCATCGCCGACAAATTTATCAATATCACCATGGTTGGCAGTTATGATATCAGTTTGCAGATTAAGATAATGATTTAAAATTGATACCACCTCCTGGGGTTTGCGGCCCTCACACATAGTAGTAAAACCTCTTATATCAGTAAACAGAAAAGTCATACGCCGTTTTGAAGAAGAATACCCTGTTTTTCCTTTTTTGGCCTGCTTAAGGGTTGACTGGGAAACATAAGGTATAATACCTTTAATAACATTAAACATATTACCTATAGCGCCGGATAGATCTTTTATCTCATCACGGGTAGTTACATTATCGCTGAAAGACAGCTGCGAGGCTGTAACACGTTCTTTCCCGGACAGCATCCGCGAGAGTAAAATACTTTCCTTTTTTACACTCAGCTGCAGGTAGGTCAACGGCTTAACAATGCGGCTGCCCAGTATATATACCAGAAAGAAAACAAAGTACAGCAGATAAAAAGTAATAATAATAACCCGGATCATAGCTTTATAAAAAGAGCGATATATAATATGATTGGAATATCTGACTACTGAATAACCGAATATTTTATCTCCCAATTGCGCCGGCGCAAATAAAACACTTTCCCGGGTCTGATCATTCTGATAAAGTCCGGTTCCCTCCTGGTCCCGGAAAACAGCAAGCAAATTACTCTCAAGCAGGCTGTCCTGTAACTGCACGCCGGTAGAAGCAACCGCCTGCCACTTTTCGCTGCCGGTGTTACTGTTTATCAGTTTATTTTTAATATAAAAAGTGATAGAAGCAAAAGGAAGCTGGGCGTTACGGTTCTTTTTCTTCTGTTTACTTAAATATTCACGCAGATCTATAAAATTGCCGGAGCGTATATCAATAACCTTGCTTTTTAAAAAACTGGCGCTCTGTTCAGCAAGGGTAGTACCGGTATAGATAACCGAACTATTGATGGTTTTTTTATAGTCATTAAGTAAAAGCAAACTGAGACCTGAAATAGAAAATAAAAATAAAAGCATAAAGACAGATACCAGTTTAAAACGTATACCAGGCCCGGAGGGGCGTCCGGAGACCGGGGTGCGGGCAAGTTCCCGGCTGGTTTGGGTAATATTTTTCTCTTTTTTAAAACTGTTATACTCAACAAGAGCCCGGTTCCGGGAACGGTAAAAAGTAACAACCAGTAAAAAAGTAAACCAGCCAAGCGATAATAAATAATTCAAATAAACTATTAAACTCAGTCCGGAAAAAAAAATATTACTTTCCGCGTATTGCCATATAAAAAGAGTAATTATGAGTACACTCAGGAACGAGGCTGAAAAACTTAAAAATCTGAATGTAAATTTAAACAGTTTTAATATAATATTGGCAGTGTTTATAATAAATATTACTGCCAAAACACTTTGGGCAGGAATAATGAAGTTTATTAAAGGTAATACCTGCCGGCCGCTGTAAACCGAACCGCGGACATTATACCAGGTAAAAAAGATAATCCCGATTTGCAACAGGGAGTATAACAATTCACAGATGATCAAAGCAGTAAATGGTTCCGTTCCGGAATTACTCTTTTTTTTTGTACCTGTTTCAGCCATAAATTAAACCTTGAATTTTAAACTGTCTTGCGTTAATCTTACAATAATTCGCTTTTTTTTTCATTAAATTTAACAGGAATATCATTTTACCGGCAAACTTATGCCGCGGCTAGAGGGAGCAGCTTTATCCCTGTTTTTAAAAGCTGATTTTAACAACAACACTATACTCAGAAAAAAAGTAAATAATACCACGCTGTAAATAATATTATCCTGTCCGGAAATATGAAAAAAGCTGAACTCATAACTGGTATTGTACAATATTTTAAATATAAGACGGTTGACAAACATCACACCCTTGCCGATATATATACTGAGCCGGGCTATAGGTGAAACCGCCAGCATAAACGAAAAAATTAATGATAAGGGGATTAGAAACATGATCAGCGTATTATAAATAATCGCAAAAAAATTTATATAACCAAAGTAATAGATCAAAATCGGCATTGTAAAAAACTGGGCACCCATAGAGACAGCAATATATTGCAGCAGGACATTGTGCTTCATACGGGTCTGATTTATAAGTCCCAGCATAAGAAAAATACCGAATACGGCAGCAAAACTCAACTGCAGTGAAACTGTATAGACAGTTCTCTGATCAAGTAAAAGCATTAACAACAGAGAAAAAAAAAGTATACGCATCGGCTCCACTTTCCGGCCGGTCAGCATAAGAACCAGCCCCACAGCTACCATAAAATAGGTTCTTACAATAGAAATCTGCCAGTCAGTTATAATTAAATAAAAAGGCAAAACAACTATTACCAGGATAAGCAGACATGTTTTTTTACGTAAATTAAACAGACGCAGCAGCATAAAAAAAACAGCAATAATTATACCGGCATGCATTCCTGATACGGCCAGCATATGATAGGTACCTGTCTTCCGGAAAATCTCTTTAACTGAAGCTGGTATCATATCCTTGCTGCCGGTTAAAAGGGCAAATGACAGAGAAGAAGACGGATAACTTATATAGCGGCTGAACTTATCTTTAAGATATTTTTTTATATGATAATTTAACGGCATTGTAGTTTTTTCCTGAACAGCATATTGTCTTTTATTCCAGATATGCATACTGCCGGCAATACGGTTGTTTATGAGGTAGGTACGGTAGCCGGAGGGAGACATTGCCAGAACACTGCGTGTTTTTCCTTTCAGGTTAACTATAGTTCCGGGCTGCATATCAGGCATGGCAAAAAAACTTTTTAAGTTAAGGTAGATTTCCGGTTCCGGGGATAAAAAGGCGGCTTTAACATAATATTTTTCCTTTATAAAACCGCGGTTTTCTACTACCCGGGCTTTGATTGATGTACGCTTGAAAATATGCAGCTTTTTTAATTCAGTTTGGAAATCATCATAGCGGCAGTTGAAAAGAAAAAAAGCTGTCAAAAATATTACAGGAGCCCAGATAATACGTGGCATCTTTGCTTTACAGACTTTTTGCCTGATAAAAAAAAATAAAAGAAAGATAAATATTACTACTGAATATATTAAAAAATAAAAATTATCAAACTGACCGGTAATTCTGGTAATAAAAGCGGATGTAAAAAAACCGCTCAGGGAGGAAGCATAAAATATATTACTGAGGCGGTACATCTAGGAATGAGTCAAACCCAGCTCTGACCGCCACCGGGGCAGCCGGGAAAAAAAGGAAAAAGCGCCTAAAGCGATTATAAACAACCAAAAAAAATGACCGGTTTGAAAAAACAGAAAACCGTAGTAGGAACAGAAAACAATTACAGCTATATTCGCCACTCTGTAAAACAGGAGGCCAAGACCCGGACTTATTCTGCCGAAAAGATAACCAATACCTGCGAAAAACAGAGAACTGAAAATACTGAAATTAAAAAAAAACAGTCCGAATAACAACCCGATAATTGAAGCAAGACTGCCGCTGGCTCTGCTCATGCGCATTAAATCTATATCGGCCCGCCGAAAATTGTGAAATTCCTTGAATATATTTTCAAAGTCCTCGCGGGTAAAATTACGGGTATAATAACTGTATCTATCCTGTGTAAAAGGATTTTCCTGATATGTTTGTTCATATGCATTCTCAGCTGTAACACCGCTTTGCAGTTTATCATAAATACGGTCATACTCGGCGAGGCTCTCTCGGCTTTTAAGTATCTGGTAGCCGCGAGAAATCACAATAAAAATATTCTCACCCTCTTTATTTATATCCGGATGATACTTCAGTGACAGTTTTTTGTAAGCTGAACGTAACTGCTGCTCTGTAAAACTGCGCGGCAGTTCGAACAAGCGGTAATAATCATAAACCGGTTTAAAATCAACCGCATGACAGCGGCGGCAGCGAGACGGTTTTTGTTTATATAACATCCCGCATCCCTGCCGGGAGCACATATATCCCTTAATAAAGTCTTTACTCTGCATAAAATTAACGGCATTATTATATAATATAATCGATAATAGTATAAGAGTGAATTATAAAAAGTATATCCGAATTTGATTTTACCGCCTTTTAAAGTTAAAATATTAGCTCATTTTTTTTGCCGGAGTATAAAATAATGCGTAAAAAACCCTTTCTGATTGCCACTGACATGGAAGGTGTTCTGACACCGGAAGTCTGGATCAATGTAGCCCGCCGGACCGGGATCGAAAAGTTAAAGTTAACCACGCGCGATATCAACAATTATGATAAACTGATGCGTTACCGTCTCCGTATTTTAGCCGAGCACAAAATAAAATTAAGTGATATCCGGGCAGTTATTGCCACCATGGAACCTCTGCCAGGTGCCAAAACCTATCTGGACTGGATCAGGGCCAATTATGAGCTTATTATACTCTCGGATACATTTTATGAGTTTGCCCGGCCCTTCATGAAAAAACTCGGGTATCCTACTCTCTTCTGTCACACTTTGGAAACTGATAAAAACAATATGATCATTGATTACCATCTCCGTATAAAAGACGGTAAAAAAAAAGCAGTGCTGAATTTAAAAAAACTCGGTTTTAAAGTAATGGCTATCGGTGATTCCTATAACGATACTACAATGCTTAAAGCTGCGGATCAGGGATTACTGTTTAAAGCACCGCCTGCGGTAAAAAAAGAATTCCCCCGCTTTCCGACAGCTGAAACTTATACAGAAGCAAAAAAAATAATCAAACAAACTGTTTAGAAAGATTCCATTAACTCTTTTTTTTCACGCGCTTTTTTCAGATACAATTTGGTATCTTTATAATCTGAGTGCATAGAATTAATCTTTTCAAAAAGTTTTATGGCCGTGTTAAAATTATCATTGTTATAAGCAGATACAGCCCGGCTGTAGATACTTGTCAAATCATTATCCGCAGACACAGAAGAAGCGGCAGAGGAAACCGCAGAAACCGCGGCAGCTTTTTTCTGTTCACGTTTCTTTTGCTGTTTAACTTTATATATAGCTGCTGCAATTTTTGTTTTCAGTTTACGGGCCTTGCGGTTATTATAAATCTGTAAAGCTGCTTTCACATTTCCAAGAGCTGCATGCTCTTTGCCGCGTTCATGATAATATTTAGCCTTGGTATATTTAAGCTGAAAATCAATATCACGGCAAGGTTTGACAAAGCTCTCGTCAATAGTAGAAAATTTATAAAGTTCAGTAACTCCTGCAGCTGCTTTACCAAAGGCATGTTTTTTTATATCAGCTTTTATTTGTTTTTCTTTGTAATTGAATCTGTTTTCCATATAACTTACGACCTTGTCCTTTCTGCCGCCTGCCTGCAGGTCCCAGCTGATAAGTCTGATACGGCCGTAATTTTTACCGGCTTTAATTGCATATTTTTCTTTACTCGCTGTTTTATCCGTATTTTTAAACAGTTTATAATATTTACCACCCTGTTTCTCGTAATAATCAGTTAAAGAACGGTATACCGGCTTTAATTCTTTCTTTAAGCGCCGGGCTTTTTCGTAACGGGGGTTTAATTTAAGCGCTTTTTCCAGATAGAAAAGCATATTAAATTTATCCTGCGTATCCTTACGCTGTTTTTTTTTATAATAACGGGCTTTATTATAATAATTTTCAGCCCCCCTTTGTTTAGCTGTCCGGGCCAGTTTTAAATATTGCTGCGCCTGTTTATTGGCCGGATCATATTTTAAAGCAATTTTAAAATAACGCGCAATTTTACGTGTGTTGTCATAATTGCCTTTTTTTTTGATCTCTTTATTATAAACGTCAATCCCTTTTTCAGTTAAAGCTTCAGCACGGTCCTCATTATCCAGTTTAATAAGCAGATAACCGGATTTAAAACAGCTGGTGGTAAAAACAGTGATAAGTATAAGTGATGAAAAAATACGCCCCATTACTCCCTCCAGTATTAGTTAAATTATAGACAGTTATTATTATTTTGTCAAATTTTTATAGACCCTGACTACCCGGTTACCGATTGCACAAATAATATCATAAGGATGCGTTTTTTTTAAACGGGCCATGTCTTCCACAGTGATGGTCTCCCTGCCGGAACTGCCTATGATGACCGCTTCCATACCTTTAACCGGCTGCGCTACAGAGCTGATATCAACTGTAATATAATCCATGGACACCCGGCCAAGCAAACGGCATTTTTTACCTTTTATTAAAACATAGCCTTTATTACTGGCAGCCAGAGGAATACCGTCTGCATAACCGGCAGGAATTGTTCCTACTAAAGTATCCTTTTTTAACCGGCACGTACAGTTATAACCGATAGTCGCGCCTTGAGGCAGAGAACGTACCGCAATAAGCCGGCTTTTTAAAGCCAGAGACCGGTTTAGACTGTAGGTATGACGCCCCTGCAGATCAAACACCCCGTATAAATTTATACCGGTTCGGACCAGATTGAAACAGGAGGAGGGGAAGTTGTTGATACCGTCTGAATTCGCAAGGTGAAACCAGGATAGTCCCAGATCCGCAACTTTGTTTTGTAATTGAGCAAACATTTTTATCTGTTGTCTGCTTATACGGCTGCGTGGACGGTTGGCATCAGGAAAATGGGAAAAAACACCCTGCAGTTCAAGATTTTTAGCAGCAGCTGTCCGGCGGATAAGAGCTTCGGCATTCTGGTAGGGTATGCCCAGTCTTCCCATCCCGCTGTCAACAAGAACATGCACAGCAGCCTTTTTCCGCAGACGGCCTGCTTCCCGGTTAATGTTCCGCATAACCTGCCAGCTGTCAACCGGGCAAATTATATTGTTTTTGACAGCTGCTTTAATCTCGGTTTGCATCAGACTTCCCAGTATATTAACCGGCTTAGCGTTTTTTTTTAAGACCAGTGCTTCTTTCAGTTCGGCTGCTCCGAAACCATATATATCTTCCCCGGCCAGCATAGCGGCTATGGGCTGGACGCCCAGCCCGTAAGCGTCAGCTTTCAGAACCGGCATAACCCTGGCAGGATGGACAGCTTTAATAATACGGCGCAAATTTTTACGGATGGCCTTAAGATCAATTTCCAGATAGACCCTGGCCTTCTCTTTTACAGTCTGCATGAAATATTATATACTACACGCATAAATGAGGCAAGTTTTTTTTATTATAGTTTTACTGTTATTTTATAATTATAATAACGCCCACAGCCGGCCGGGTTAATAAAAACGCTTATATAGCTAAAATTAAAATAAACTTTAGCTTTTCAGACAGCCTCACAAAGAGTTTAAAATCATAATATAATTGCCGGCTATGGAATCAGCAAACCGTTTTTTTTACTGCCGGGACCTGGATGAACATGGCAAGGGTATCGGAAGATTAAACAATAATAAAATCTGTTTTGTCCCCGGTCTTCTTCCCGGCGAAAAAGCTGAAATTAAAATTATACAACAAAAAAAAAAATATGCTATCGGAAAAATTATTAAAATAAAGCAAACATCTCCTGAGCGGACTATACCCCGGTGTGACTTTTTCCCTCAATGCGGCGGCTGCCAGCTTTTACATCTTACTTACCAGGGCCAGCTCAAAATAAAAAGAAAAAAGGTTACTGATGCCTTAAAGCGGATCGGCGGTATTAAAGCTTTCGAAGCAGCACCTGTACTGGCCTCCCCGGCAACCACCCGTTACCGTAATAAAGCTTCTTTGCCGGCAGGTGGCAACAGCAAAAAACCGCTGCTTGGATTTTATAAATTAAACAGCCATCAAATTATAAATATTAATGAGTGTTTAATGTGTAATAAAGATCTTGGCGCCATACTTACTATTGTAAAAAAACATATCAGCCGTAACAAAATTCCGCTTTATAAAAGAGAAAAAAACAGCGGCCTTTTCCGTTATTTGATATGCCGCAGTTCCGGATATGAAAAAAAACATATGCTCATCTTTGTTTTGACTGCTTATAATATTGATCCGTTGCTGCCTATGCTTAAAGAACTTATCGCTTTAAAGAATATAAAATCATTTTATATTAATCTGAACCGGAAAAAAACAGCTGAGATTTCAGGCAAAAAAAATATATTAATCCATGGGGACGACCATCTGGTAGAAACCGTAGACAATTATTATTACAGAATATCTCCTGATTCTTTTTTTCAGATAAATACAGCCCAGACAGCGGTTTTGTATAACGAGGCGGAAAAAATGCTTCCGCTTTCCCGAAATATGATTTTAGCTGACCTTTACTGCGGTACAGGCACTCTGACCGTAAGGCTTGCCAAAAAAGTTAAAAAAGTATACGGTATTGAAAAAAACAGCAACGCAGTTAAGGACGCTGCTGTTAACAGTAATCTTAATAACGCAGCTAATGCTGAATTTTTAAATGCAGAGGCTGCAGCCGGGTTAAAAGAGCTGTGCAGTTATAAAAAAAAACCGGATGCCGTTATTCTAAATCCGCCGCGTACAGGCTGCAGCCGTTCTGTTTTGAATACAATCATTAAAAATGAAATCCGCTATATCTTATATATTTCCTGCAAACCCTCCACCCAGGCCAGAGATTTAAAAATTTTGACACAGCAAAATTATGTTCTGCTAAAATGCCGGCCCTTGGATATGTTTCCCCATACCACTCTGGTAGAAAATATTATCTTAATGGAACGCAAATAAGCTGTATTCAGATAGAGAAACCACACTCCCGGATCATTTGCTTATCCTGCGCGATATCTTTACCAACAGTAGTTAAAAGCTCACCAACCAAAGCTGCATTAATACCAGCCTCCAGCCCGGTCCGGTCATACTGTTTAAGATTATTACGGCCCCCGGCATACCTGATAAAAGCATTGGGCAATATAAAACGATAAACAGCTATAGTACGCAGAATTTCCTGGGGCTGTAAAAGCGGCTGTTGTGCCAGAGGTGTACCTTTAACAGGCACAAGTACATTAACCGGTACCGAGGATATGCTTAGCTGACGTAAGGTTAGTGCCAGCTCAATTCGGTCAGCGACCGATTCTCCCAGTCCGATAATACCCCCGCTGCATACAGTCATACCTGTCTGCTGTACATTTCTGATAGTCTGCAGGCGGTGGTCATAGGTATGCGTAGTACAAATATTCGGAAAAAAAGCACGGCTGGTTTCCAGGTTATGGTGGTAGTGTTCAACACCGCATTGCTGCAGGATGCGGGCCTGATCTGCGGTGACAAGCCCGAGTGAGGCACATAATTTTATATCAAACTGCCGGTTTAATTTTTTAAAGATATCCGCTATCTGCTTAAACATGGACGCGGAAAGTTTTTTGCCGGAGGTAACAATGGAAAAACGGTGTACGCCGGCTTTTTCATTGTTAGCTGCTGCGGCAGCTATGCTTTCATAATCAAGCAAAGTGTATGTTTCAATATCAGTCTGATAATAACCTGACTGGGCGCAGAAACGGCAATCCTCACTGCATCTGCCTGACCTGGCATTAATGATGGAACACATCTCAAAAAAATTACCGCAGGTTTGCTGCCGGATCCGGTTAGCGCCGGCCAGGAGCTCCTGCTGGTCTGCTTCAGTATAAAGAAAAAATGCCTCTCTCCGTGAAAGCATTCTCCCGCTTAGAACCCGGTCAGTAAGTTTGGCTGCTGTACAATTCATTATTGAAAATTATTTTAACTTGAAAATTAACAGAAAAGCAACAGGTTTTAACACTTGACAAAAATTTAAACTGTTTCAAGTAAGTGCATGACCCGGCCGGTATATTTTTTTTGTCCAGTTTTTTTAAAGCCACGGTAGACTGGTGTCTGCATATTGCCGCTGGTCAACTTCGGTCTTGCGTTCAGGGTTACAGTATATTTTTGAGCTCGTTATAAAAATCAGCGCAACAGAAGCCGCACCACCTGCCTGCATTGGTTTCAGGAGAAACCGCTTTATGTTCAAATTTACAATATCCTATTATATAATAACTGTCCATGGATAAATTTAAAAAACTGCCGGATACTCCAGCTCCGTTTACTGTATTTCATATTAAAAAACTCCCGTCAACCAACACCTATTTAAAACTGCACCACAATGAATATCAAAACTATTCTATTGTCTGGAGTGATAACCAAACCGCGGGCAAGGGAAGATTTAACCGCAAATGGCAAACTGCTGCCGGAAAAGACCTTACTTTTTCTTTACTGATTTATCTGAAAAATTTTACTGTAAAACAGTGGCAAAATTTAACACAGATATGCGCCCTGGCTATTGCTGATCTGCTGGTTCACAACTACCAGCTGCCGGCCCATATTAAATGGCCTAATGATATCTGCGTAAATGAAAAAAAAATAGCCGGTATTTTATGTGAAACCACTGCTAATGGTTCCGGAAAAGTAGCTGTTCTCGGAATAGGCCTGAATGTTAACAGTGAAAAAAAAAATTTAAAGTTTATCAAACCACAGGCAACTTCCCTTAGTATTGAGTTAAGCAAAGACCTGCAGCGCAAAATAATACTGTTTCAGATCCTGCGTAATTTTTATACAGTTCTAAAAAAGTTCAAACATAAAGGATTCAGCGCTTTTACAAACGAAATTAATAAACGCTTAATGTATAAAAACAAAGCTGTCAGCGTAAAAGCCGGCCATAAAAAAATCAGGGGAATAATTCAGGGAGTGGATGAAAACGGCCTGCTTGTTTTAAAACAGCCTGGGAAAAAAAAGATTACACTGGCGGCCGGGGATATTTCTTTTAAAAAAAAATAAATTTTACGAACTTTTACAGCTGATTTTGTACTAATAAATAAATTTTACTATCAGGAGAATAAATATGAAAACAAACAGCAACAAAATAGTGCTTACGGCAGTATTTTTAATGATATTGCTGGCAAGTCTTTCTTCCCAACCCCAAGAAAATTGCCGGAAACCGAAAGTACAGATTGATGAAAAAAAGATAACAGAGATCAGGGAAATCCGCTCCCGTTATTTTAAAGATATAGAGAAAAAAAAGATAAAGATACAGGAAAAAAAACTGGAGATCAAAAAAGTTTTACTTGATGAATATGATATGGACAAACTTAAAGATCTGACCTATGATATGCATAAAATCATGGCAGAGCTGCAGATCATTGAGTTTTCCATAGACGCGGAGATCAAAGAGATTCTGACTGATGCAGAATTTCACCGTTATATCCAGCATAGACAAAAAATGAAAAAAATGCGCCGCTTTGGTCATGCGCCAGGTAAAAGCAAAAGGCATTGATAAGTGAACCGGTTACGCGGTATTGTTTTACGCAGCAGAGATATGTTTAAAACTGATCTCTGCTGCAGTTTTTATCAATAATGTCTCTTGCCAGTACCGCCTCTTTGCCGGATTCAGCAAAAAACCAGCAGCCGGCTAAGGATACAGAGCTGCTGATTAAACAGGCTGCTGCCGGAAACCAGTATGCTTTTAATGAGCTGTGTGCTTTTTATTATCAGGATGTAAGGCGCTTTGTAACTTACTTTCTCGGCAGCAGCTGTCATGCTGAGGATGCGGTTCAGGAAGTATTTACCGCTTTAATTACTTCCCTGAAAAGATATAAATTCCAGGCAGCTTTTAAGACCTATCTCTTTGCCATAGCACGTAATACCAGCCGTAAATTTTTAAAAAAAATTGTCCGGGAAAATAAAAACCGCTCTCTGGCCCGTACAATACCTGATCCGCGGCCCTCATCCGGTGAAAAACACAATATGCATACAGAAAAAAAAAGATTAAACCAGGCTTTAGGCAGATTAAACAGTAAATACAGAGAACCGCTTTTACTGCGCGAGCTGGAGAATATGAGTTATGAGGAGATAGCCACTACTCTCTGCCTTAAAACAGGTACTGTCAAATCAAGAATTAATACAGCCAAAAAAAAGATGCTGGTACTTTTAAATAACAGGAGTAAATAATGTCTTTAAAATACCGTCCCCCGGATCTTGATAATATGTTAAAAAACCTTACCAGTGAAGACCTTGATTTTGAAAAAAATCTGATCAGTAAAATAAAAAGAAAAAAAAAAATACAAAAAATAACAATACCGGCAATCTCTGTAATGCTTATAACGCTCGTTTTTCTTTTTAATTATAATGCACAGCCTGTCAGCAGCGGTATCCGGGCTGACCTGGTTGATTCCTATATGACTTCTATCCTGAGCGAACCAGTCTCTGCTGATATAGATGAATATTACACTTTAAACACCACTTCCAATTATACTATTTTTAAAGAAGAAAATTTAACTGACATCAGCAGTTTCTATAAAGATCTTTATTAATCATTTCCTTTTTTTTAAATAGATTTAAAAGAAATTGATTTGCAGATAGCTAAAAGGAGGCAGAGGGTTATTTTTTATTTTCCAGTTCCTTCAGTTTTTCTATAATATTTTGCAATTCCTGTGAGTCATCTTTACTGTTACTATCGTTTTTAAGTTTTTCTTCATTGACATTTACAAAAGATTTTAAGATCTCTATGGAAGAGTGCTCCAGATTTTGCAGATTGCCGCTGCTTATATCCTGGTCACTGTTGATCTGGTAGATAATATCCGCCATGTTTTTGGCAGCCTCAAGAGACCGTTCCTCAATTTGTTTTTTTTCAAAGTTAAGCTCTCCGAAAGATTTTAAAATGCCAATGGAGGCAGATTCCATTTTTTTTAATTTTTCTTCAAGAGCAATTTTACTTTGATTTAACTGTCCTATGACTTTAGCCAGGTTTTTGGCAGAGAGCATGTTGTGAGATTCGTTTTTCAGTTTTTCTTCATTGATCTCTCCCAGAGACCCTACTATCTCCATGGAAGATTGTTCTAATTGCTGTTGGGCCTTTACCGCTTTTTGGAGTTTTTCTTCCAGTTGTTTGACTTGTGTTTTTAAATCCCGATTTTCTTTTTTTAATTTTGTCAGTTCTTTATCACCAGCCATTTTTTTTACCGTAATTTATATTACTAATGATAACCATTTTTCAAAAAAAATGCAAGTAAAAAACGGAAATTCTCTTTGTTTTAAAAACGGACTGCAGTATTCCCATGAAAATTAACAAAATAGCTTTAAAACAAATTAGTTAAATTGAACAGAGGCTAAAAATATAATATAT
>CAZFAK010000057.1:0-14221 GCA_964517045.1 uncultured Spirochaetia bacterium
TTTTTTTACTTATGATACGGGCCAGAGTCGTTTTACCGGTTCCGGGCGGACCGTGGAAAATAATGGTGGAAAGTTTCTCAGCTTCTATAGCCCGACGCAGCATGCGTCCGGGACCCAGGATATGTTCCTGTCCGAAAAATTCGTCCAGCTTTTGCGGCCGTATGCGGTCTGCAAGCGGGGCTGCTTTTTTTTTAAAATCAGCAGCAGCTGCTTTAAACAAGGGCGCTGAGTGCATATTTATTTGAGTTTATGGTTCAATAACTGGTTGACCAGTTTAGGGTTTGCTTTCCCGTTGGTTGCTTTCATAACCCGGCCTATAAAAAAGCCAACTACTTTGGTGTTTCCCGCTTTAAACTGCTTAACAACATCCGGATTCTCTGCAAGCAGGGTATCGATAATACTGTTGATAAGGGAATCATCCGTAACCTGCTGTAAGCCTTTGGCTTTAATTATGGCAGCCGGTTTGTGCCCGCTTTGAATCATTTCCGGAAAAATTTCCTTAGCCATTTTGCCGTTTATAGTGCCTTTTCCGATTTCCTGAAAAAGCAGTCCTATATGTTCAGCCGGCAGGGAAAAGTCAGTAATGGTTAAATTGTTTTCGTTAAGATAGCTGTTAACTTCAACCAGTATCCAGTTGCATATTTTTTTCGGCTGCTCTCTGCAGGCCGCAACAGCTTTTTCATAATAGGCGGCCAGGTGCTTATCAGCGACCAGTATGCCGGCATCATAGCTGTTTAGGCCGTATTCTTCAGTAAAGCGTTTGAATTTTGCATCAGGCAGCTCCGGCAGGGAAGCGGCAATATTTTTGATCTCAGCATTACTTATATGACAGGGTACGAGATCAGGTTCGGGAAAGTAGCGGTAGTCATGGGCTTCCTCTTTGGAGCGCATTGGCCGTGTTTTTTGTTTTTCAATATCAAAAAGCAGGGTTTCGGTTATTATTTTTTTCCCGTTTTCCAGTATTTTTTTTTGTCTTTTAAATTCACTAATAATGGAGGCATGGATGGATTTAAATGAGTTCATGTTTTTGATCTCCGTACGGTTTCCCCATTGCTTTGAACCGGCCGGTTTAAGTGACAGGTTTACATCACCGCGGAAATTTCCTTTTTCCATATCGCAGTTGGATACTCCCGCATACAGAAACAGGGAACGCAGTTTCTGCATATAGGCTACCGCCTCATCAGCAGAGGAAATATCAGCTTCGGACACGATCTCTATAAGCGGGGTGCCGGCCCGGTTAAGGTCAACATGACTCTCGTCAGCGCCGGCATGTTTTAATTTACCTGCGTCTTCTTCTATGTGAATACGGTTAATGCGGATGGTTTTATTATAAACAGTATTGTCTTTTTTAACTGTAATAGTAAGGTGGCCGTCGGAACAGATCGGGTGGAAAAGCTGGGTGATCTGGTAGGCTTTGGGGCTGTCCGGGTAAAAGTAGTTTTTACGGTCAAACTGGGACATGGAGTTAATGCGGCAGTTAAGCGCCAGGCCGGCAGCTACGGCTTTATTACGGGCCTCAATATTAAAAACCGGCAGCACGCCGGGGTGGCCCAGACACACGGGACAGGTATTAACATTGGGGTCATCGCCAAAGCTTGTCCGGCAGCCGCAAAAAAGTTTGGTGCGGGTATTGAGCTGCGCATGGGTCTCTATGCCGATAACCATATCCCACTTCATAACAGATCCTGAAAATTGTTTTCTTTATCGAATATATGGCCGGCATGCAGCAGATCATCTTCCTGAAAGTAGGGTGCTACCATTTGGAAAGCAAGCGGCAGTCCCCGGCTGTCACGGCCGCAGGGAACAGTCAGCCCCGGCAGGCCGGCCAGATTAAGAGCAGTGGTATAGATATCAAGCAGGTACATCTTAACCGGATCATCTGTTTTTTCGCCAATCCCGGCAGTCAGTTCAGGCACGGCAGGAGTAAGTATCAGGTCTACATTGTTAAAGGCTTTATTAAACCCATTTTTTATAATACGGCGTACTTTCTGGGCTTTAACATAGTAGGCGTCATAAAAACCGGAACTTAACACATAGGTGCCCAGGATGATACGTCTTTTTACTTCACTGCCGAATCCTTCATTGCGGGAATTGAAGTAAAGGTCCTGCAGACTGGCAGCCTTGCTGCTGCGCCGGCCGTAACGGACCCCGTCGTAGCGGGCCAGGTTGGCGCTGGCTTCAGCTGTACAGATAATGTAGTAAGCACCGACCGCGTATTTGGTAGCAGGCAGGGATATATCTTTAATCACAGCTCCCTGCTGTTTATAAAAGGCAACAACCTTGTCAATGGCTTTTTTTATCTCTTCATTAAGATCTTTGGTAAAATATTCCCGGGGAAGCCCTATTTTTTTTCCTTTAAGGGAGTGGTTAAGTTTATTGCTGAAATCAGGCAGGGGCCGGTTAACAGAAGTAGTGTCCCTTTGGTCATAACCGGCAATATGCTGCAGTACAAGTGCGCTGTCCTCTACGGTGCGGGTCACAGGTCCGATCTGGTCCAGTGAAGATCCGAAAGCTACCAGGCCGTAACGGGAGACCAGACCGTAAGTAGGTTTCAGCCCTACAGCGCCGCAGACGGCAGCCGGCTGCCTGATACTGCCGCCCGTATCTGATCCGAGGGAGCAAAGGCTCTGGCCGCTGCTGATACTGGCTGCAGCACCGCCTGATGAGCCGCCCGGTATATAGTCACGGTTAAAGGGGTTTCTGGTGGGTCCGTAAAGACTGTGTTCCGTAGTACTGCCCATAGCAAACTCATCCATGTTGGTTCTGCCGAAAATAACAGCACCGGCCTGTTTTAATTTTTCCGTTACACCGCCGTCATAGGGAGAGATATAGTTTTGTAAAATGCGGGAAGCGCAGCCGGTTTCCTGTCCTTTTACATGAAAATTGTCTTTTACCAGTACCGGCAGACCGCTTAAAGGCGCTTCAGGGGAGCGTTTTTTAACAGCTGTTTCAGCCTGCTGCTTGTAAAGTTTGATAACTGCATTTAAAGGAGTTGGCTTATTATTGTCTGCTTCAATATTTTTAATATAATAGTTCAGCAGTTCAAAAGGATCCAGGTTGCCGCTTTTAATTTCCTGCAGGGCTTTTTTAACAGTTAATTTACTAAAATCCATATTTTCTCTTTTTGAAACGGAAAAAAAGTATATCATATTGTAGCGGCGCGTGCAAATAAAATTTTATTAATTCAGCGGCTGCTTAAAATAATATTTTTTGTTCTTTTTTGTTAAAACCGAAAGCGCTCCGGCCTGTTTATATATAAAGTTTAACAATTTTACATTTTGGGCTGGTCATTTTACAATAGGAACAGGTTTTGTAGTTTAGTTATGCTTGAAACAGAGATTAAAATACTGGAGATCAGTGAACAGGAGATGCTCCCCCGGCTTCGTCAATTAGAGGCAGTTAGACATTTTGCCGGCTGCCTGCAGGCAGTTTATTATGATACTCCTGCTAAGGATCTAAGCCGGAGCAGAAAAATTTTACGGCTGCGTTTTAACGGCGCAAAAAGCATGATCACGTATAAAGAGCAGCTTGACTCAGCAACTGCCAAGAAAATGCATGAAACAGAGACAGAGGTCTCTGATTTTAATGCAGCCAGGCAGATAATAACAGGCCTGGGTTTTCAGCCCTGGCTGGATATTGCCAAAGAGCGGTGCAGCTACAAGCTGGGGCGGGTTAATATTGAATTTGACAAATACAGCGGCCGGTATGCGAGCGTGCCGGAGTTTATGGAAATTGAGGGCAGCTGCGAGGAAGATGTTTTTTTATATGTAAAAAAACTGGGTCTTGAGCATTATACATGCCGCAGCTGGAGTACTGTAGAAGTATTGCAGCATTACGGATTTAAAGTACCTGCGTTTTAAAATTCACACTTACAGTCTTTATTTTATAGTAAAAATAATATATAATTACTCCATCAAAATGATAAACTTGACATTGACTATATATATAAAGTGTTATAAAAATAACAGTCCTGCCGCTTTTCGGTATTACGGCATTTGACCGCCTTTATTAAAAATAAAATAACGACAGACAGCTTATGAAAGAAAAGAATATACGTAATTTTTCTATTATTGCTCATATAGATCATGGCAAATCAACCCTTTCGGACCGGATACTGGAACTTACCAAAACCGTTGATGAGCGTAAAATGAAAGAGCAGATGCTGGATTCCCTGGATGTGGAAAGAGAGCGGGGCATAACAGTAAAAAGTGCGGCAGTTACCCTTAAATACCAGGCGGGAGATAACAGGGAATACATTTTAAATTTGATTGATACTCCCGGACATGTGGATTTTAATTATGAAGTAAGCCGCTCTTTGGCTGCCTGTGAAGGTGCTTTGCTTATTATTGATGCTACCCAGGGAGTAGAGGCCCAGACAGTTGCTAATTTTTATCTTGCTATGGAGTCGGAACTGACTATTCTACCGGTTATCAATAAAATCGATCTGGCTTCCGCAGATGTAGCCGGTGTGAAACACCAGATTGAAAAAGATCTGGGGCTGCCCGGTGATGATGTGGTCGCCTTGTCAGCCAAAACAGGCCGGGGTGTAGACCGCCTTCTGGAGAAACTGGTTCATTTTATTCCGCCGCCGGCCCGGGGCGGGGACAAATTAAAAGCCCTGATTTTTGATTCCTTTTTCGATGTTTACCGGGGCGCAGTGATCCTTGTCAGAATTTTCAGCGGTTCGGTAAAACCCGGGGACAAGGTTAAACTTTTTTTCGATAACAAGATTTACCAGGTAGAAGAAACAGGACTGCTTGGTGTGGAAAAAAGAAAAACTACTTTTCTGGAAAGCGGAGAGGTCGGGTATCTTATTCTGGGCATCAAATCTGTTTCCGAGGTGGAGATAGGCGATACCGTTACCCTGGCTTGTGATCCTGTTGCCCGTCCCTTGCCTGGTTATAAACAGGTAAAGCCGATGGTTTTTGCCGGCATCTTTCCGGCTAATGCTGATGATTATAATAATCTTAAAACATCACTGGAAAAATTAAAACTTAATGATTCTTCCCTGGTTTATCAGCCGGAAAATTCAGCTGCTTTGGGTTTCGGGTTCCGCTGCGGCTTCCTGGGATTGCTGCATCTTGATGTGGTACAGCAGCGGCTTAAGGATGAATTTAACGCTGCCGTGATTCTGACAGCGCCCAGTGTGCAGTACCGGGTTTATGCCCATGGCAGCGGTTCATACGTCATAGTGGACAATCCGGCTCTGCTGCCTGACCCGGCATCAATTGAGAAAATAACCGAACCGCTGGTCAGAGCCAGTATTATAACCCCTGCTGCCTATCTTGGGGCTGTTATACAGCTGGTTCAGGACAGGCGCGGCATACAGAGAGCAGTACACTATCTCGACGGGGAGCGGCTGGAAGCGGTTTTTGACATACCTCTGGCTGAGATTATTTTTGTTTTTTATGATAAACTGAAATCCGTTTCCAAAGGCTATGCTTCACTTGATTATACGATCAAAGATTATCAGGAAGCTGATATTGTAAAAGTCAGCATTCTGGTAAATAAGGAACCGGTTGATGCTCTCAGTTTCTTAGTGCACCGGGATAAAGCCCGGGAACGCAGCAAGGAGATACTGTTTAAATTAAAAGAGGAAATACCCCGGCATATGTTTGCTATCCCGCTGCAGGCTGCAGCGGGCGGTACGGTTATTGCCCGGGAGACTATCTCTGCCAGGCGTAAAGATGTTACGGCCAAGTGTTACGGGGGGGATATTACCCGCAAGCGCAAGCTGTTGGAAAAACAAAAAGCAGGTAAAAAGAAGATGAAAGCTGTCGGCAGTGTGGATATTCCGCAGCAGGCCTTTGTTAATATATTGAAAAATTAATGAATAAGTTATTTATATATTATTTTATTATATTATTGCCGCTTTTTTCCTTTGCCGGTAAAATACCGCCGCCGCAAAAAGATTTGATCGTAAGTTATAAGGACAAGCCTGACCGCTCGGTGGGGTTTATAAGTTTTGATAATCTTTCAGATAATACCAATCACGATTATTTGAAAACCGAGATTCCCCGTACTATTGCTTTACAGCTAAAAAACAAAAAATATATTCATATCAGTTCCAACCATCTTTTTCCGGATGTACAATACGGCATATATGCGAAAAAGGTTTTTTCCAATTATATTTCCCGTATCAGTGTCCGTACTAATAAAATATATCTTAAAAGTATAAGCAATTTGCTGGATGAAACCAATTTTTTAAAAAGGATAGGCTCGTTCAGTACCAACAGTTCCAACTTCAGCAATGCTTTATTACAATATACCAGGATTACCAATGATATTATTCCGGCAGCAACTGCCAGCAACCGGGAGCCTGTTTCCAATCAGCCCTTTTATATCTATACCAATATAACCACTAATGTAAGTAAGCGGACAAATGAATATTATTATGATGTACTTACCAACAGCGGTTTTGTAACAGCAAAAACCAATATAATCACCAACAGAAAAAAAACATATACCAGCTATACTGCTTATTTATACAAGAGCAATATTAACTACATATCGCCGGCAGTCTCCAATTTTTCCAGCACGGTTTTATCCAATTATCATTATGTTATGACTAATAAACTGTATGCTGAATATCCCGGGGTTTATATATTGGAAGAACACAGTAATTTTATCAGAAAATTTAAAATCGACAACAGGATATACACTGGCAGTAATTATTTTCTGGAACGTATGCTCTCGGAAATCAAGGCTGATTATGTTATCTACGGCAGTTTTAAAACAGGACACTTTAACCAGATATTTTTAGAGGTATATCTTGTTAATAAACGGCTCAACTCAGTGGAAAACATTTTCCGGAAAAATATACGACCTGCTTTTTTAACCGAGGAGATAGCAGTTATTCCCAAGATAATCCTGGCTGCTATCCGCAGGCAGCAGCTGGTGACCAATATAACTTTTACCTCCACGCCCTCCGGCGCTTATGTTTATATTGATAACAATTTTATCGGCAATACACCGCTTACCATGGAGGCTTATCCGGAAGGAGTTTATGATATCCGTTTGTGGCTTCCTGATGGTGAAATGGATTTAACTAATACCCTGCCTGTTTTGCATGATACCCAGGCCGGAGTGGTTACCAACAGCAACCTGATAGTCAGCCGTAAAAAGAACCGCTTTAATCTGGAAAAAATAATTTTTAACTCCAGTCTCTCCGGGTGTGATTTTAAATTTAAACAGATTACCGAAACAGGTTTTTATTCATTAAAGATAACCAATAAAATGAAAGGAGACATATACATTAACAGTACTCTGATAAAACCGCAAACCAATTTTGTCAGGGGAGAACTGAAATGCGGTTCCTATTTTCTGAATATAAGCGGCAGCAATATAAAAACCAGACGTATTGAACTGCCCGTACGCCAGGATAAAATAACAGTTGTCACAACAGCATTATATGATAAAAGCAGCAGAAGTTTAACCTATCAGAAGATTTTTAATCATAAGCGCAACAGCATTATCTGGGGAGGGCTGGGTCTGACTGCGGCAGTTATAGCCGGTATCAGTTATCCCAGATATGATGCTTTCGGCAGCTGGTATTATCCTTCCCTTGTCAGCTCTATTACGGCCTTTACTTTCAGTGCCGGCTCCCTGCTTTTGCATTTTATACCGTCGTCGCGGAGATATAAAATTCTGGATGCTATCTGGAACTATAAACGCAATACCAGGATCTTTGGTGCCGGGGCGGTAACATTTTTAACATTATCAGTTTATAATCTTTTTAAAGCGGCTGAGTATAAAGATAAATATACAGCAATGTTTTTAGAGGATGATACAGATCTGTCTTTTAATGAATATGTGCAGGGTTCGGAATACGAAGATCACCGCCGGGCCGGTTATAGCTGTGTTGCTTTGTCTGCTGCTTCAATGACTATGGCTATTGTTTTCCGGATTCTGGATGTTAAAAGCAGGGTGATTGATGTGGATTTTTTCAGGGATCATGACGATGATATACAGTTTAGCTTCAGCGCGAAAAAGGAATTTTAATGGCATTTTTAAATAAATTTTTTGGCAGTCCAAAAAAGAGCGGTGACAGTAAGAGAAAAAAAAAATTCGGCTGGAATAAAATTTTTTCCTTGTCCGAGATTAGTGATGATTTTTACGAAAAACTGGAGGAGCAGTTGATAGCGGCAGATACAGGCGGAAAAAACAGCCTGGCTATTATTGAGAAGCTGCGGCAGGAGATAGAGCGTAATAATATTAAAACCATAGACAGGGCCAGAGCGGCGCTGAAGAATATTATTAAAAATTATTTTTACTATAATGACACCTTACTGACTGAGGACAAGCTTAATGTTTTTATTATTATCGGGGTTAACGGCGTAGGCAAAACAACCAGTATTGCCAAGCTGGCAGCCTTTTATGCCGGCCGGGGGGATGTTGTACTGGGCGCTGCTGATACCTTCCGCGCTGCTGCCAGGGAGCAGCTGGAATACTGGGGCAGAGAGCTGGGAGCCCAGGTGATAGCCCAGCCCCAGGGCAGTGATGCGGCTTCGGTAGCCTATGATACGGTGCATTCTGCTTTAACCAGGGGAAAAAAGTTTGCTATTATAGATACAGCCGGCCGTTTGCAGAATAAAAACAAGCTGGTAGATCAGCTTTTAAAATTAAGCCGGGTGGTTGATAAGTATGAGGGTAAGATAAATAAAAAGATTATTCTGGTCCTGGACGCGACCCTGGGACAGAGCGGGTATGAGCAGGTCCGGATTTTTAAAGAAAAGGTCGGTACGGACGGTATTATAATGACCAAACTTGATACCCAGGCCAGAGGCGGAGTCCTGATATCTATAGCGGAAAAGCTTAAGATACCGATTCTTTTTTTTACGCATGGTGAAAAAATAGATCAGTTATCAAAGTTTAATGTAGATGAATACCTTGATTCTATTATTTAACCGGTGAAGCGTAATTTGGGGAGACGGATTATATTATGTTGGAAACGGAAAAAGCAGCAGTAGCTGAACTGACCAGTAGAATTAACAATAATATTAATGCTTTGCATATTAAGGATAAACAGGCTGAACTGAATCATTTAAAATTGAAACAGGCAGACCCGGCTACTTATAGTGATTTTAACAAATTAAAGTCTATAAATATAAAAGTAAAAAAAATTGAAGACAAAATCAATCCCTGGTTTCAGGTGAAACAGCAGGCTGAAGATCTGCAGGTTTTGATAGAGATGGCTGTTGAAGAGGGTAATGCCGGCTATACAGAGGAAATAAAAAAAAGTTTTAATGCTTTACAGTCCCGGGTTGAGAGACTGGAGCTGCTGCGCCTGTTTGTTGACGAGGATGATTATAACAATGCTTTTCTTAGTATTCAGCCCGGGGCCGGCGGTACGGAATCCTGTGACTGGGCTAATATGCTTTTAAGAATGTATCTCAGATGGGCTGAGAAAAAAAATTATACCTGTATTGTAAATGAATACCAGCCCGGTGATGAGGCCGGTCTGAAATCAGCTACCCTGTTTATCCAGGGCGCTTATGCGTTTGGTAATCTGAAATGTGAAACCGGAGTTCACCGTCTCGTAAGGATATCTCCTTTTGATGCTAATAAAAGACGGCACACCTCTTTTTGCTCCATACATGCCACGGCTGAGATAGATGACAGAGTGGAAGTGGAAATTGACAATACTGATTTGCGGGTTGATACTTTCCGGGCCAGCGGCGCCGGGGGCCAGCATGTTAATACTACAGACAGTGCTGTGCGCATAACCCATAATCCTACCAATATTGTTGTTGCCTGCCAGGCGGAGAGGAGTCAGCATCAGAATAAAGAAAAAGCTCTTAAAATGCTCCGCTCCCGTTTATATGAATATTATCAGGCGCAGAAAGAGGCGGAAATAAAAGACAAAACCGCAGATAAGAAAAAGATAGAATGGGGTTCACAGATACGCTCTTATGTTTTTCATCCTTATAATATGATTAAAGACCACCGCACTGATTATGAAACTGCAAAAGTTGATGAGGTTATGGACGGAGCTCTTGATCAGTTTATATATGCTTATCTTAAAGATGTGAATTAAATATATTATCAGGAAGATAAAATGACAGATGCTGCTATACAGTTAAAAATATTAAAAAGAGGTGCTGTGGATATTTTTCCGGAAAAAACTTTTGATCAGAAAGTCCGGGAGGCTGTTAAGCATAACAAGCCGCTTAATGTGAAATACGGAGTTGATCCTACCGCGCCTGATATACATCTGGGGTTTACCGTGGGACTGCGTAAACTGCGGCAGTTTCAGGATCTGGGGCATCAGGCTGTACTCCTGATCGGTGATTATACGGCTACTATCGGGGACCCGTCCGGCAGGGACTCCACCCGTCCGGCTCTGGCGCATGACCGTATACTTGAAAATGCTGAAAGTTATATTGATCAGGCCTGTAAAATTCTGGACAGGGAAAAACTTAAAGTAGTTTATAACGGCAGCTGGTTTGCGCAGATGGAGTTTAGTTCTGTAATGAAACTGGCAGCCTCTATGACTGTCTCGCGCATGCTGGAAAGAGAGGATTTTAAAAAAAGATATACCGGCCAAATCCCGATCAGCCTGCATGAATTTTTTTATCCCCTGATGCAGGGTTATGATAGTGTAGCTATTGCTGCTGATATAGAACTGGGCGGAACAGACCAGCGTTTTAATATCGCTGTAGGCCGGGACCTGCAGCATGCGCATGGCCAGAAGCTGCAGGCCGCTCTTTTAACGCCTATTCTGCCCGGTCTGGACGGTACCAGAAAAATGAGTAAAAGCCTGGGTAATTATATAGGTATTAATGACAGTCCTGCAGATATGTTCGGCAAACTGATGAGCATTCCGGATAAACTTATGTCTACCTATTTTGAACTGCTTACAGACATGGATATGACCAAAGTTAATAACTGGCTTGACGGATCCAGGCATCCGCGTGAGGTAAAAAAGATATTGGCAGCTGATATAGTCAGCCAGTACTATGATGCAAAAGCAGCAGCAGAAGCCGCCCGGGAATTTGATGCGGTTTTCAGCAATAAAAAAATTCCCCGGCAAATGCCCGAGATAATCATCAATGAAAAAAAACTCTGGATAGTAGAACTATTAAGCCGTACCGGTCATGCAGGTTCCAACAGTGAGCTGCGCCGTCTTATAAAAGCCGGGGCGGTAAGTATAAACGGGGAAAAGCTGAAGGATGATAAAGCGGAGCTGGAAATCAAAAATGACATGTATATAAAAATTGGTAAAAAGGGATTTTACAGAATTAAAACCCCCAAGGCGCCTTAATGTTTTCCGCGCTTGTTTTATCGATTATTATAAAGCCGCTGTTTTACGCTGTTTACGGCTTTTTGTTTTTAACAGGAAGGATAACGTTCCGGGAGCTGGCGGAAAAGGCTGGTTTTATTAAAACCGTTAAGCAGAAAGCCAGGCATATATGGGTGCATGTTGCTGCGCTTGGTGAATACCATAACAGCTATAATTTAATTAAAAAAATCAAAAACAAGTATAAATGCAGTCTTGTTCTTACCTGTTTTCATCAGGATGTATACCGGCTGGCAGCAGAGGATAAATCTTTTACTACGGTATACTATCTTCCTTTTGAGAACTATTATGCCTACAGACGGCTGATAGATAATTATAATATCGATAAACTTTTTATTTTTGAAACAGAGCTCTGGCCGCTTATGCTGCTTACAGCCCGACTGCGCCGGGTAGCTGTTTATCTGCTTAATGCTTATATCTATGATAAAGATTACCGGCGCTACCGCCTCTTTGCTTTCTTATTTAAGAAGCCGTTAGGTTCTATTAAAAAAATATGCGTACAAACCGGATCTGATAAAAACAAGTTCAGAACTCTCGGCGCTGCTTCCGGCTGCATTAAAGTATGCGGTGATCTTAAATATGATATAGCGCTGCCGGCAGTAAAAAACGTTAACAGTTTAAAAAAAAAATATAAGCTGCCTTTGCAGAAAAAGATAGTTACGGCTGCTTCTTTACATAAAGGTGAAGAGAAGATTCTTATCAACCAGATAAAAAAGAGGCAGCAGGATTTTAAAAATGTATATTTTATTTTAGCGCCCCGGTATATTAATCTTACAAATACTATTGAAAAGCAACTGCAGCAGCAGGGATGGCTTTATAATAAGCGTTCCTGGCTGGACCAGGGTAAATTTAATAAAAAAGCAGCATTTTTTATTCTGGACAGCGTAGGGGAACTTAAAAGTTTTTTTCCCTGTTCCGACCTGGTTTTTATGGGAGGATCACTCGTCCCTCACGGAGGGCACAATATTCTGGAGCCTTTATTTTATAACTGTAAAACCTTTTCCGGGAAGCATATTTTTCATTTTACAGGGATGTTTAAAAGATTTACCGCTTATGTGGATACAGTAGAGGCCTCTGCACTGGCTGATTACATTTTGGCTTGCCTTAAACAGCGACCTGGAGAAAACGGCCGTAAACTGTTAAAACAACTAAAAGGAGCGCAGCAGTGTATCTGGCGGGAGCTTTCTAAAGAATAAGCATTTCATGTTATAATTTATACAAATGCGGTCGTAGCTCAGCCGGATAGAGCGTCAGGTTGCGGTCCTGAAGGCCGGAAGTTCGAATCTTCTCGACCGCGCATTTTTGCAGGGAATATTATTTGGACCTTACTAAAAAGTCACTTGCTGTAAAGTTTATTATCCCCCTTTTTGTGTTGTTATATATTTTTTACCTGCTGCTGGCAGATTCCCGTAAGCTTTATTATTATCTGCAGTTTAAGACATGGCTTAATAATTTGCCCGAAGCTGTTACATCTGATGTCCGTTTTGTTTCTTACACAGTAAAACCGGGTGACAACTACTGGAATCTGGCTAATCGTTTCGGACTCAATATTGATACCCTTGTCTCCCTGGCTCCTAAACAAATATCGCAAAATATACATAATATACCAATAGGGCTGGAAATGAAAATACCGGTGGTGGACGGTATAAGATATAAACAAAGATCCAATGAAACTCCGGCTGAGATAGCTGCCAATTATATGATCTCCTCTTATGATGTGCTTAAGTTGGATGAGCAGTCAGACGCTTCCGGTCAGGTTTTTTTTTTAAAAGGAGCTTCCTTTTCCCTGTCTGAACGTCTTGACAAACTGGGTACTCTTTTTTTAAATCCGCTGCAGGGACAGCGCTACCGTATAACCTCCTTATTCGGTTATCGTATTCACCCGATACGCAAGACCAGGCATTTTCATAAAGGTATAGATCTGGGTGCTGCTACCGGTACGCCGGTTTATGCAGCTATGGGCGGGCGCATAGTTTACGCAGCTTATGCCAGCGGTTACGGCAAACTGATCGTGATCCATCATTCCAAAAAAGCTTACCGTACCAAGTACGCTCATTTGTCGCGTATCCGGGTCAGGCCGGGTCTGAAAGTATGTCGTCAGCAGCTGATCGGTTTTGTAGGCAATACCGGTACTTCCACCGGCTCACACCTTCATTTTGAGGTTTTACGCCATCACCGTAATATTGATCCCCGGGGGGTGACTGATCTGCATTAGATGCTGCTTTTTAAAATATATTGACATAATTTTTTTTAACAGATATAATTAAATCATGAATAAAAACTATAATGCAGTCTTCCGCTGCGCTGCCGGCTGTGATGTAACCTATCCGCTGCAGGATATTGTTTATAATTGTGAAAAGTGCGGCAGCTTGCTGGAAGTGGTGCATGATCTTTCAGCCTTGAAAGAAAGATCCGGTGAAAACTGGCGCCGGCTTTTTGACAGCAGGCTGGGCAGTATAGCATGGCCCTACGGTTCCGGTGTATGGCGCAGCAAGGAACTTGTACTGCCGGATATTAATGAAGAAAATATTGTTTCCATGGGAGAGGGTAACAGCAACTGTTTCTGGGCCAAGCGGTTTGGTGACAAATTCGGCATGGATGATCTCTGGATCAAGCAGTGCGGTACAACCCACAGCGGCTCTTTTAAAGACCTGGGCATGACCGTACTGGTCAGTCAGGTTAATGATATCATCAAACAGAAAGGAAAGATCAAAGCAGTAGCCTGTGCTTCCACAGGAGATACTTCAGCCGCTTTATCAGCTTACTGTTCCTGGGCCGGTATACCGTCTGTGGTTTTTCTTCCGGCCAATAAAATTTCCCTGGCCCAGCTTATCCAGCCTGTATCCAACGGCTCTACCGTGCTTTCTATTGATACTGATTTTGACGGATGTATGAAAATCGTAAAAAAACTTACTGAAGATA
>CAZFAK010000058.1:0-14135 GCA_964517045.1 uncultured Spirochaetia bacterium
AAAAGAAGAACACTTACGCGCTACACTTAATTCAATCGGTGATGCTGTGATAGTCACTGATATCAAGGGGCGTATAACCAACATGAATCCTGTAGCAGAAAAGCTAACCGGCTGGCCTTTAACTGAAGTAAAAAAATCCCCGCTTAAAAAAATTTTCAAAATAGTAAGTACGCGTAACCGCAAACAAGTGGCTAACCCGGCCACCCGCGTAATAAAAAGCGGCAGGAAAATCAGTCTGGCTAATGATACTATGCTTATTGCCAGAGACAGCCGGGAGTACCATATAGCTGATTCAGCTGCTCCTATTCGTGATGAGCGCGGCCAAATCAGCGGCGCAGTACTTATTTTTCGGGATGTAACCAAAGCTTACCAGCTTAGACAAAAAGTGACGCAAAACGAACAACGCTACCGGCAGCTATTCAATAATATGCCCAGCTGTGTAGCAGTTTATGAGGTTACAAAAAACGGCAAAAATTTTATATTCAAAGACTTTAACAAGGCCGGCGAGCAAATTGAAAAGATTAAGCGGGAAGAACTGATTGGGAAAAAAGTGACAGAAATATTCCCGGGAGTTAAGGATTTCGGACTTTTAAAGGTTTTTCAGAAAGTCTGGAAATCCGGGAAACCTCAACATCATTCTGTCAGCATGTATAAAGATAACAGGATTACCGGTTGGCGGAAGAATTATGTGTATAAACTTTCAACCGGTGAGATTGTTGCTGTCTACGAGGATGTCACCAAGCGAAAGAAAGCGGAAGCAGAACTGAAAAAACTGGCAGCTGCTGTTGCTTCCGCAACCGAGTCAATTATTATCACTGATCCGGAGGGAACTGTTGATTATTACAATCAAAGTTTTGCCTCCCTGCTGGCCCGCAAAGCAAGCGGAATTAACGGTAAAAAACTCTCCTCTTTTTTCCCGAAACCGGAAGGGGAAAAAATAGCTGTCGGTATTGCAACTCTTAACCAGGGCCGGCCCTCTTTTCAAAAAAAAATAAAAATTAGACGTAAAAATAAAATTATTTATACTGATTTAGTGCTCTCCCCTGTTCAAAACAGACAGGGTAAAATAACCAATATTATAGCTGTTATAAGAGATATTACCCATGAAAACGAACTGGAAGAACAGCTGCGTCAGTCGCAAAAAATGGAGGCTATCGGTACTCTGGCCGGCGGAATTGCGCATGATTTTAATAATATCCTGCAAATCATTTTCGGTTTCCTGGCTGTAGCAGACAACCACACCTCGTCTGATAAAAAACTGCAAACTTCACTACATGAGATCCGTAAAGCAGCCCTGCGCGCCGGGGAACTGGTTTCCCAGATATTAACTTTCAGCCGTCATACCAAAAAACAGAAAAAAGTCTTACTGCCGGTGCCCCTGATAAAAGAAGAAATTAAACTGCTGCATAACTCTATTCCCCCTAATATCAAACTAAAACAGCAGTTATCACCGGATTGCGGCCGCATATTTGCTGATCCCATGCAGATACACCAGCTGCTGCTGAATCTGGCCAGCAACGCTTTTCTGGCCATGGAAAACACCGGCGGTGTATTAACTGTCAGCCTTAAGAACTATACGGCTAAAAAACCATTGCCGACTGTTTTCAGTACTTTGCCTGCCGGTGATTATATCTGTTTGAAAATAACAGATACAGGCTGCGGTATAAACAAGCATGATAAAAAGCGTATTTTTGATCCTTTTTTTACCAGCAGAGATGTAGGCCGGGGCACTGGCCTGGGTCTGGCCACAGTTACCGGTATCATTAAAGATCTCCAAAGCGGAATCACGCTTAAGAGCAGTCCCAACAAGGGAACCAGTTTCGCAATCTATTTCCCCCGCACCGGGCAGCAGATTATACCAGCCGCAGCTGCTGCTGATACAAATTCTGCTCCTGCGGTTAAAGCACGTATCTATCTTATCGATGACGAATACTCGATATTGGCATCAGCCGGCGCAGCACTCAGTGATTACGGCTACCAGGTGGAAACCAACGCTGACGGCAATCAGGCCCTTGAGTACCTGCTGTCCAACCACCAGGATTATGATATGGTCATAACAGATCAGCTTATGCCTGATATAAAAGGGGAAGACCTGGCAAACAGGCTGCATCAAAAAGCCCCTGAGCTGCCTGTACTGCTTTTTTCCGGATACAGCGAGAATTACAATCCTGAACAGCTTAAACAAAAAGGTATTACTGATATACTTACCAAACCGGTTGATTTTACAAAATTCATAGCTAAAATAAACAAAATTTTAACTGATAAATAATAAATTGCCAATCAATGACAACCTCAGGTTCAGGTGTTTTAGTTTGAATTAAAAAATTAGTAAAATATGTTAACTTGTAATATCAAATATTGAATATTATAATTGCCGGTTAAAAATTATGCAGAATGAGTTATATCCCTTAAAATTTTATCCGCAATATAAAGAAAAGATATGGGGCGGCAGTAAACTGGCTGAACTGTATCAAAAAAATTTTTTCCCGTTAACCAACTGCGGTGAATCATGGGAGATCTCCGGTGTGAAGGATAATATTTCCACGGCAACTTACGGCTCTTTAAAGAACCATGACCTGCGCTCTCTGTGTAAAACCTACAAAGGAGATCTCATGGGTCAGGCTATATACAGCCGTTTTCGGGAACAGTTTCCCCTCCTTATAAAGTTTATAGATGCCCGGGGTGATCTTTCCATACAGGTACACCCTGATGATAAACTGGCCGGCAGCCGTCATAACTCTCCGGGCAAAACCGAAATGTGGTATATACTTCACGCTGAGCAGGGAGCCAGGCTTATATCAGGTTTTAACCGCCAGCTGGACCGGCAAAGTTATCTTGACTACTTTAACCGGGGCCGGCTCAGCGATATACTGAATTTTGAAAAAGTAAAAGCCGGTGATGTATTTTATATCCCGGCCGGACGTGTCCACGCTATCGGACGCGGCATTGTACTGGCAGAGATACAGCAGACCTCGGATATAACCTACCGTATCTATGACTGGGACCGCCGGGATGAACATGGCCGTTCACGTCAACTGCATACTGACCAGGCTCTGGCAGCTATGGATTATAAACATTATAACAGCTATAAAACACATTACAAACCGCTTACCGACCGGAACGTTCTGCTGCAAAAAACACCTTATTTTACCACCTGCCTTACCAATGCTGTGCACCGGGTCAGACGTGATTACAGTCAGACAGACAGTTTTGTAATTTTAATTGCTGTATCAGGCAAAGGTCTTTTGCAATCTGATCTGGGCAGTGAAAGCATTACTGCCGGCGAGACCATACTGCTGCCGGCTGCTGCGCGCTATATGGATATCATACCTGAGCCCGGTTTAAAATTACTTGAAACCTTTATAGTTTAGCAATTTTAAACAAGCCTAAAGCAGAAAATCAGGCTGCCGACTTGACAGAAATTATAATATTAGATATAATTCCGCTTAAATATACATATTATAGTAAAAACAACTAAATATTATTACCTGAAGAGTTTTTATCAGGATTGGATTATGACAAATAACAATACAGAGTATAATAAAGCCAAACAGGATTATTTTAACGGCAACTATTCACTGGCTATAAAAAAATTAAAAAAACTTGCCCATAAATTAAATGATTCCCGTATCCCCTATTTAACTGCCCTGGCCTATTTAAAAACTGACGATAAAAATGCCGCAGCCCGCTATCTGCATAAGGTAATAAAAAAAAACGACCTCCAGTTTAATACTTTACAGGCGCATATGCTGCTGGGGTATATTTATGCTTCCGGTGAAGAGTTTTCCAAAGCTGAAGACCACCTGCATGAACTGCTGCAGAACAATTATGAAAACGCCCAGATATATGCGATTCTGGGTTATATTTACAATAAAAGAAAAGATTTTTCCCAGGCTGAGTACTACTACAAAAAATCTTTAACGCTTGAGCCGGACAACTCCAACAGCCATAACGGGCTCGGATATAACTATCTGGAATGGCAAAAAAACTTTGATGAAGCCTTTAAACATATTCAAAAGGCAGTAGAGTTTGACAGTGAAAACTGTGCCTACCTTGACAGTCTGGGCTGGTTTCATTATCTTAAAAGAAGTTTTTCCAAAGCCCTGTTTTACCTTACCAAAGCTTTCAGACTCGGTAAACATAAAACTGTCAAAGAACACCTGCAAAAAGTAAAACAGGAAACAAAATAGGATAAATTATGAAACATAATAAAATTTTCTTATTATTTATAATACTGTGGTCCCTGAACAGCTGCAGTAAAGATTATGAAACCAAATATCAAAAAGCCTATGGTTACATGGAAAAAAACGAGATAAAGGCTTTGGAAAAAGCAGTAGATACTTTTGATGATGCTTTTCAGGCAGCAGTGGCTTCACTGCAGGGCAAATATGACGCGCTGCTGGCTTTGGGCATAAAAATGGTCCAGAATAAAATGTATCTTCAGGCTGCTAATCTGTTTGACAAAGCTGTTAAAAGTGAAGCCAAATACAGATCAAATTATCTCGCCGCTGCTGAACACTTTGATGAAGCCCGCCGTATTATGCCTCTGAGAGGCGAAGCATATTACCGTCTGGGCCTGTGCTACGGTAACTACGCTAATATTCTATCTGACCGGAAAACAAAAAAACAATACATTGACAAAGCTGAACATACCTTTAAGACCGGTTTGAATGTTGACCGGGAAAATCCTGACCTCTATTACGGCCTGGGCATTTTATATATCCATATAAAAAGCCGCTCTTTTCGTAAAAACAGTCCGGACTATATTGAGAGCCTTAAAAAGGCCCGTGATTATTTTGAAAAAGCTTTAAAATTCAGCAAGCTACATATACCTGCCCTTTTCGGTGCAGCCAAAGCCCATTATCTGCTGGGCTCTTTTCAGTGGGCAGGAGATTATCTGAAAAAAATTAAAAAAAACACACCGGAAAACTCCCGCGCCTGGAAGCAGGCTGACAATAATCTGCAAAAAATAAGAGGCAAGTTTTGAATAAAAAAATACTCGCCCTGTCGCTAAGCAGTGGTTTGACCGCCGGTGGCAGAGCTGCTCTTTTAAAAAAGAGAGGCAGCTTGGCCAAAGTTTTAAAACTCTCTACAGCTGAACTGAAAAATTATGCTTCAGCTTTTAAAACTGCCAGGCATACCCAGGCAGAAAGCGATTTCGAAGGCTGGGATTATTTACTGGAAAAAGCAGAGATAGTCTGTAAACGCTGCCGCCAGCTGGATATTAACATTATTACACTTACAGACGAACTTTATCCGCTGCGGCTGAAACAAATTTACAAGCCGCCATGGGTACTCTATTACAAGGGAACACTGCCCCCTTTATTTTTCAATCTGCAGCAGCGCCGGCATATCGCTGTGGTCGGTACCAGAAGAAGCACTAAATATTCCGAAAGTTTCACCAAAACTTTTTGCGCTGCAGCCGCTGCTACGGATCATCATATTATCTCCGGGATGGCGCTGGGCATTGACAGTGCAGCCCACAACGGCGCTCTGCTTAAAGGTAATACCACGGCTGTCCTGGGCTCAGGTCTTAATATAGTCTATCCGCGTAAAAATATACCGCTTTATAAAAAGATACTAAACCGTAACGGCTGTATAATATCCGAACACCCCCCTGACACACAGCCCCTGGCCTGGCATTTCCCCAACCGCAACCGCATTGTAAGCGGCCTTTCCGATTACATTCTTATGGTTCATGCACCTGCGCGCAGCGGCGCTCTGATAACTGTCAAGTACGGCCTGGATCAAAATAAGGAAATTCTGGTTTTTGATGACCAAACCGAGCATGAGAGCTATGAGGGCAATAAAAAACTGCTACGGGATGGCGCAGCAGCGATACACAGCTTCAGGGACTTCAGCCGCTATACCGGCTGCCCTATGCCTCCCGCTTGTCAAAACAGGGCCGGGAGCGCATCCCTCTCGCCTAAGGAACGCTCTATACTGGCTGCTGCCGGCAGTAAGCCGGTAAGCGCTGCCGAGATAGCAGCCTATATAAAACAATCTGTCGAAAAACTGCCCGGACAACTGTTTCAAATGGTAACCAGAGGACTGCTGCTGGAAATGCCGGGACAGAAATATTTTACTAATAACAGGAACATACCAAATGGGACGTAAAAAAAAAGATAAACAAAAATATAAACTGGTGATTGTAGAGTCGCCTACCAAAGCTAAAACCATCTCCAAATTTTTAAAAAAAGGCTATAAAGTTATCTCATGTATGGGGCATCTTATTGACCTGCCCAAATCGCGCATGGGCGTTGATCTGCAAAATACTTTTGAGCCGGAATATGTAACAGTACGCGGCAAAGGCAAATTGCTTCAGGAGATAAAACGTTACGGTAAAGACAGTCAGGCTGTTTACCTTGCTTCTGATGAAGACCGGGAAGGGGAAGCTATTGCTTATCATCTGCAAAAAGTTTTACAGGAAAGATATAAAGATCTGCAGGTAAAGCGGATCATTTTCCATGAGATTACCAGGGATGTTATAAAGCAAGCTATCAAAAACCCGCAGGAGGTTGATTACCACAAAGTAGATGCCCAGAAAGCCAGACGGGTACTGGACCGCATAGTCGGCTATTCCATCTCCCCGGTTCTGTGGGAAAAAGTGAAAAAAGGACTCTCTGCCGGCCGGGTACAGTCAGTGGCTTTAAATATGATTTGCGAACGGGAAGAAGAAATCCTGAACTTCAAACCGCAGGAGTACTGGTCGCTGGATCTGGAAATAAAAAAACAAAAACAAAAAAAGACCTTCCAGGCGTCTTTTGCAACCTTTAAAAATGAAAGAATAAAACTGACTGATAAAAAAACCGTGGATGAGATACTCGGCCATATTAAAGGAAATAAAGCGATTATTAACAATATTATTAATTCCAGCCGCACCAGAAAGCCTTTCCCCCCTTTTACCACTTCCAAACTGCAGCAGACTGCTGCCGGCAGGTTAAATTTCTCATCAGCTAAAACAATGATCATTGCCCAACGTCTTTACGAAGGGGTTAATACCGGACAGGATGTTACCGGTCTTATTACCTATATGCGTACAGACAGTGTACGGGTAAGCCAGAGTGCGCTTAATGATGTAAGAAATTTTATTGCCGCCAATTTTCCGGACTACAAAACTGATCAGCCGAATTTTTACAAAACCAGTAAAAAAGCCCAGGACGCTCATGAAGCTATCCGGCCTACCAGTGTATATAATACACCGGAAAAAATGAAAAATTATTTAAATAAAGATGAGTACAAACTTTATGCCATCATATGGGAACGGTTTGTTGCCTCCCAGATGAAACCAATGCGGTTTAAAAATGTTAAAATAAATATTGCCGTAGGCGAGGCTGTATTTAATCTTACCGGCAGCGTACTGGAAGATAAAGGTTTTTCCGCTGCTTATAAAGTATTAAAAGCTGAATCCAAATCTGTTAAACTGCCCCATTTTTACGAAAAAGAGGAACTCGATATTGTTAATTTTCTTCCGGAACAGCATTTTACCAGTCCTCCCCCGCGTTTCAGTGATGCTTCCATTGTAAAAATAATGGAAGAATCCGGTATCGGCCGTCCGTCAACCTATGCTCCCACTATTGAAAGATTAATACGAAAATATTATATTAAAAGAGTGAAACGGCAGCTGGTACCGACTGTACTGGGTAATATTATTAACCGGATTATGGAAAAACATTTTAATAAAATTATTAATACAAATTTTACTGCGGAAATGGAAAACAACCTGGACCAGGTAGCAGACGGAGAGAAAAACTGGAATCAGGTACTGAACGAGTTTTATCCCGGTTTTCAGCAGACTATGCAGCAGGCCAGAGAAAATATAAAAGACATGAAAAACATACTTGATGAACCAACCAATCTTACCTGCCCTGACTGCGGCAAACCGCTGATTAAAAAACTGGGAAAATACGGTTATTTTATTGCCTGCAGCGGTTTTCCGGACTGCCACCATACCGAATCCATATCCCTGGGCGACTGTCCCAACCCGGAATGTAAATCAGGTAAAATCATCGCCCGTAAAACCAAAAAAGGAAGAGATTTTTACGGCTGCACCAAATATCCGGCCTGTGATTTTGTTTGCTGGGATGCGCCCACAGATAAAAAATGCCCGCAATGCGGTAACATTCTTTTTGAAACCGGAAATAAAAAGCGGGGTTATTTTTACGAGTGTATGAATAAAAACTGCAAATACAAAAAAAAACAGGAAGAGAGCGCTTGAAAAAAGAACTGGAACTATTCAGAAATTATCTGAAAAATACCAAAAATTATTCCAGACATACTGTCCGGGCTTACATCAGTGATGTCTCTCATTTTCTTGAAAGCCGGCAAGGCGCAGAAAAGACATCACCTGCTGCTGTCCGCAAGTATCTTGCCGGTTTGTATGACCGGGAACTTAATGTAAAAAGCAGCGGCCGTAAATTATCAGCTTTAAAAATGTTTTTCCGTTTTTTAAAAAGAAAAAATATTATCAAAAAAGATCCGACCGCTGCCATAAGTTTTCCCAGAATGCCACGGGACCTGCCTCCGGTTATCTACCGGAATGATATAACCTCTATCCTGGCCAATCTGCCCCGTGAGTATAATTTTCTTGCTGTACGCAACCGGCTTATTTTTGAGTTCATATACAGCAGCGGCCTGCGCCTGGCGGAGACAGCAGCCCTGTCCACCAGCCAAATCAATGAGACGGATAAAAGCGTAAGGATCAGAGGGAAAGGCAATAAACTGCGCATTGTACCCCTTACCAAACGGGTATTGCAGCTGTATAAAAAATACCTGCCGCTGCGTCAAACGCAGCTCAAACAGAAAAACGCCTGTAATGATTATATTTTTATAAACCGCTACAGCCGAAAAATATCAGTACGCGGCATCCGGAAAGCTTTTAGTAATGTTTTAAAACAAATTGCAGTCACCAACAATATTTATCCTCATATGCTGCGTCACAGTTTTGCCACGCACATGCTGGAAAACGGCTGCGATATAAGAGTGTTACAGGAGATACTGGGACACAGCTCCCTTGCTACCACCCAGATATACACCCATCTTTCCCGCGCAAAACTGAAAAAAAATTACCAGCGCTTTCACCCGCTTGCCCGCATAAATAATTAAGGAGGTATCATGAGAGACCCGCAAACTATATACGGCACTACGATAATATGCGTTCGTAAAGGAAACAGCACAGCTATAGCCGGTGACGGCCAGATTACACTGGGCAATACTATAATGAAAGGCAACGCAGTAAAAGTCCGCCGTCTTTACAATAACCGGATTGTAAGCGGATTTGCCGGAGCAGTAGCCGACGCTATTACTTTATTTGAACGCATTGAAAAAAAACTGGAAGAACATGACGGCAGCCTGATGCGCGCCTGTGTGGAAGTAGCCAAGGACTGGCGGCTTGATAAATATTTGCGGCGTCTGGAAGCCATGCTCATAGTTGCGGATCATAAAAGCACTTTCCTTATCTCCGGCAGCGGTGAAGTAATAGAGCCTGAGGACAGAGTTACTGCTATTGGCTCAGGCGGCGAGTTTGCCAGAAGCGCTGCCCTGGCTTTATGTGAAAATACCAAATTAAACGCACTGGATATAGCATGCAAATCTTTGCAGGTAGCTGCCAAAATATGTATCTATACCAACCATAATATAAACGTGGAGGAAATTAATGCCCCAAAAAAATCTAAAAAATGATCTTACTCCAAGACAGATAGTAAAAGAACTTGATAAATATATTATCGGACAGGAAAATGCCAAAAAAGCAGTAGCTATCGCTTTACGTAACCGCAGCCGGCGGCGGTGTGTTCAGGGGGATCTTAAAGATGAGATTGCTCCTAAAAATATAATAATGATCGGCGCTACCGGTGTAGGTAAAACAGAGATTGCCCGGCGCCTGGCCCGGCTTACCAATGCCCCTTTTATTAAAGTCGAAGCCACCAAATATACAGAGGTAGGTTATGTGGGCCGCGATGTGGAATCCATGATCCGGGACCTGGTACGGATCTCCCTGAACCAGGAAAAGGAAAAAGCACGCCGTTCTGTAGAAAAAGAGGCTGCAGAGCTTACCGAAGAGAAAATACTTGACTCATTATTCCCGGACATGTCCGCTTCCGGCCGCAAACAACGGGACACAGGCAGCGGTAAAACTAATGACAGTTTTTCCACTACGCTGCAGGTTCCGGAAGAACAGCCTGGCACAGCTAACCAGGAAGCTTCCCGCGAACGGACCAGGGAAAAGATGCGTGCCCGGCTGCGCCAGGGAGATTTTGAAGAAAAATATATAGACATTGAAGGAAATCAGCCTAAAATTAAAAATACTTTTATAGAACTAAACCCTGAAGCCGGGCTGGAACAGATGGACTCCATGCTGCAGAATATTATGAACAATATCGGCGGTAAAGGAAAAACAAAAAAAACCAAAATAAAAAATGCCCGTAAAATATTAATGTCCCAAATGACGGAAAAACTCATTGATCAGGAAAAAGTAACCAACCAGGCCATTCAAAATGTCGAAAATGCCGGTATTGTTTTCCTTGACGAAATAGATAAAATAGCCACCAATGAATCAACCAAAACCGGGGATGTCTCCCGGGAAGGTGTACAGCGTGATATTTTACCAATGGTGGAAGGTTCTACCGTAAATACCCGCTACGGGCCGGTCAATACTGAACATATTCTGTTTATAGCTGCCGGTGCCTTTAATGTCAGTTCTCCCTCAGACCTGATCCCGGAACTGCAGGGACGGTTCCCCATAAGAGTTGAACTCAACAAACTCAGCAATAAAGAGTTACAGCAGATATTAAGTGATCCTAAAAATTCTCTTATCAAACAATATACCGCTCTGCTTAAAACAGAAAACATTACTATAAAATTTACTGCTGACGGCAGACGGGAAATTGCCCGTATAGCCCAGGAGGTAAACCAGCGGGATGATAATATAGGAGCACGGCGCCTGGCTACAGTAATGGAAAAACTCCTGGAAGAAATACTTTTTAACGCACCGGAAATGGATGCGAAAAAAATAACCCTTGATAAAAAAACTGTCTCGGAAAAATTAAGTAATATTGTGAAGGATAAAGACCTGAGCAAATATGTACTGTAACTGAAAAGCAGGCTTATTGCAGTAATTCAATAACCAGCCCGGAAGAGATCTTGGGAGTAAACCAGGTGGTTTTACGGGGCATTTTTTTACGCAAACGGTTTATATCCACCAGCTTGTGCATACTTACAGCCGGAATAAAAAGAGCAGCGTTATAAGTATTATTATTTACCATCTTTTCCAGATAACGGTGGTCATAATCACCGCCGATGTAGGCAATATTTTCAGAACCCGGATCCAGTTTTAAAAGTTTTTTTATTATCCTCTTTTCGACTATACTGCTGTCCAGGGACGCAACCGGATCTGTCTCATCAGGATTCAGCGGCGTTAATTTGTACCATTGACCGTTATAATAAAGGCCTATCTCATGTACACGCGCCTGCCGGAAAGGAAACCTGTCACCGCTTAAGTGCGGTATCATATTTACTTCCGGAAGTACTTTTAAAAAATCAATACCGGCATCCGGAAACCTGAGCAGACGGTTGTAAGGATCAATATTCATTGTGTCAGCGCAGAAGATAACAGTCAAAAAATAATCAAGGCCGGCCAGTGCGGCTGCCAGGGAACGGTGGTTACCGTCAGCTACATAAATTTCCTGTTTACTGAACAAATTATTTACAGTTTCCGTAACAGCAGCAGCATCAGCGTCCAATACAAAAATACTGTGAATATTCCCTTTGTCATCAGCAGTCTGCACAGCCGGTTCTCCCTCTGTCTGTTTAAGTAAAAAATTTTTTATGTTGTTATGCTCATCCTCTGTAAAAAGATTGACGGTGCCGATAAGTGATCCGGTACTTTTAATAATATCAGCCCGGCCCTGTGCTTTTTCTTTAAAAACATCCTCGTTTCTGACTATAATTCCGTCAGGATTATGCTTTTTATCCCATATCGCAGATGCTGCCGCCATACAACCCAGCCCTATCTGCGGCATGCCCGGTCTGCTCTTAAGATCAATTTTGTAGACATAATAAATGTTTTGATAATTTTTAAAAGAGTTGTTATGTATAAGCTCTTTAAGGTTAACCGCAGCCTGCGCCAGTCCTTCTTTGCTATAGGGCCCCGCAGCCCGAGAGCCTTCACTGCAATGCGGCATTGTCACTCTGAGAATGGACCGGGGATTATTTTTAATAATTTCCCGAATCTCATTATCGTTCTGAAATTCATCATAATTTTTACCTGCTGTTTTGCCTGAGACAGCAATCAGGGCATTAGCTAAAGGTTTTAATAACCGCATCTGTACTCCTCTTATATTTCTGCTGCTTTGAGCATTTTAATATATTAATATCATACCGGCGGGGAATTAATCATCAAAAAAAAGCTGGGCATACTCGGAAATAGTTTTCCTTCTGGCTTCCGCAAAATCTTTATGAAACCATAACTTCTGCGTATTAGCTGCCTGTTTGGCATTTGTTATGGTTATGGTGGTCATACAGTTGTCCACAGCATGCTGCATAGCTTCTTTGCCGGTCTCTCCCAGCCCCTTGTTTCTTTTTTTTCTGATTACCTTACTGCCTGATTTCTTAACTTTCTGCATCAAGACATCATAATCCTTATCTGCGGTACAAAAAAAAATTCTTTTCTCTTTGCGGCTGTTTTCTATCTCCACCTCATATAAAGGCGCCGAAGATATAGTTACAAAGCCCATCTTGTAAAGTTCAGGCCAGTATTCGTAAAAAAAAGAAAGCATAAGCGAACGGATAGCATAACCGTCAAAATCAGCATCAGTTATAACACTTACCCGGCTGTAATTAAGATCCCGGAGAGACTTTACTTTTCCCTGCATGGGCAGGCCCAGAATAGCGATAATATTATTAATCTCTTTATTTTTCATAGCCCGGGCCAGAGACATCCCCTTAACATTAAGCGGCTTGCCCCTGAGAGGAAAAAGACCATGTATTCTGGGGTTACGGACAGGACGCAGGCCGGCAATGGCTGAATCACCTTCGGCGATGAAAAGAATACGTTCCCCGCTGCCGGGCCGGGTGGAGGGCGGAATAAGTTTGGGAATATTATTTTTGGAAGCTTTACGCAGTTTTTTCTGGGCATCATCCATTGCCCGTAGAGTAGTACGTTTCTCCATCTGGTTTTTAACATTGTTCAAAAGATCAAGTTTACGGATAATACGGTCCAGATACTGATCAACCGCCTCGCGGATATCTTCATTAAAGTTATTGATAAGATATGATTTATCCTGGGATTTAAAACGGGGATTTAAAACCTTGAAATCATTATAAATATGAAAACAGTTGCGCACATCATTTCTGGTAGAGCTTGTTTTAAGTTTTTTTTCCAGAGCTGTAATACTTGCCCGTTTGCGCACTTCATCACAAACACGGTTGGCCAGATATTCAACCGGAGAACCGCCCAGAGAAGCAAAATTGGAGTTTACCCAGGTTAAATTTTTACCCTGACCCGCTACAAAATAACTTTCAAGCAGGAGTCCGTTCTGTTTATTTTCATAACGCATTTTATAAAAATCAAGTTTTGACTGCCGGAAAACATCTTCCAGGCCTTTTTGAAAATGAAAAACTTCCTCTTTGTTTTTATATTTAAAATAAACCTTCAAACCGGGATTGGTCATGGCAATATCCTGCAGATACTGTCTGACCAGCTTTACCTTAAAGGATACATCAAGTTTATTAAAATACCGGGAATCAAGTTCAAAAACAACTTTGGTACCATGTCCTTTGCTCTTTTTTTGTGAACTGATCATCAAGGTCTGTTTCATTACAGTTTTAAGTTTTTTCTGCAAAGCCGGTTTTATAAAATCCGCACCCTCAATATGTCCATGCTCTTCAAAATAAGCAACAAGTTTATGCTGCAGTTCTTTTTTTAATTTGCTTTTTTTTAAAGCATCTGTAAAAGCGGGATGTACAGTAAAGAGTTTGGAAAAAGATTTTCCTTTACTGGCAGTGATCACCTTAAAAAAAGAGGAAACAATCCGGACCAGAGAAACACCCACACCGTTCTGGCCTGCCACTTTATCACGGTTAAGCTCATCTTCAAAATTTTCACCATACATCAGATGCACAAAAACACTGTCTGCGTT
>CAZFAK010000059.1:0-14119 GCA_964517045.1 uncultured Spirochaetia bacterium
CTTCTCTACTGTAGACTGGGCAGCATTACCGGAACCGGAAACTACGCAGGTTTTGCCTTATAAGCTGTCGTTTTTTACTTTAAGCATGTTCTCCGCAAAATATACCGCACCGTAACCGGTCTCCTCTGGTCTGATCAGGGAACCGCCCCAGTTAAGTCCTTTTCCGGTCAGCACTCCGACAAATTCGTTACGGATACGTTTATACTGGCCGAAAAGATAACCGATCTCTCTGGCGCCTACGTTAATATCACCAGCCGGCACATCAGTGTCAGCACCGATATGACGGTAAAGCTCTGTCATGAATGACTGACAAAAACGCATTACCTCTGCATCGCTTTTACCCTTGGGGTCAAAATCACTCCCCCCTTTACCGCCGCCCATCGGCAGCGTGGTCAGAGAATTTTTAAATATCTGTTCAAAGGCCAGAAATTTTAAAATACCCAGGTAAACCGTGGGATGAAATCTTAATCCGCCCTTATACGGTCCGAGCGCACTGTTGAACTCTATCCGGAAACCGCGGTTAACCTGAACATTGCCCTTGTCATCCTGCCAGGGGACACGGAACATTATTACCCGTTCCGGTTCGGTTATTCTCTCCAGGATCCTGGCTTCTTTATACTCAGGATGTTTGGCAATAACCGGCTCCAGTGACTCCAGAACCTCCTCAGCTGCCTGCAGAAATTCCGCTTCACCCGGATTACGTTTTTTGACTAATTCTTTTACCTCATCAATGTATGACATTACAATCTCCTGTATTAGTTTAGATCAAACAGTTGTTCAATATTAATAAATTTAATATTAATAACTATATTTTTAAAAAAAATTATACAAAGATTCCCGTATTTTGTCAAATTTTCTTACCATGCATTCCTGCTGAAAACGGATAAAACTTACACCTGTTTTAAGGCAAGGTGTCACTTCCCGGCCCGGATTTTAAACGCGTAAAAACAACCATTTAGCTTTAAAAACCAAACCGGGAATTGTACCGCTTTTTACTTTTTATTGCAATTCTTTAAAAATAATTGTAAACTAACATATATAATTTCCGGAGGAAACCATGCTTAAAAAAATAGTAATTTCAATGTTATGTATATCAGTATTTATCCTTACCGCTTCAGACACAGCCATGCGTCTTAAAAAAGGTCAGCAAGCACCTTCTTTTTTGGTAGGTGTTTATAAACTGCAAAACGCTACTTATGACCGTAAAAACAGAGTAAACATTACTCCGCTTATTGGAAAAAAAGCTCTGGTTTTATCTTTTTTCTCGCGGGAATGTACTGCATGTGATGCCGAGATAAAAGCTCTAGCCAAAATCAGAACAAAGTATGAAAAAAAAGGTATTGCTTTCTACCTGGTTCTTGTCAAGGCAACCAGTGACAAGGATGAAGATAAGCTCCTGAAAACTATTAACGAAAGAGGTTATGATTTCCCTACCTTTTATTATCCCTACCCCAAGACGGTTTTCGGCAAATACATAAAAACCAAGCAAGGCGGTATATCCTCCTTTCCTCTGACATATTTTATAAACAAAGCCGGAAAAATCGTTAAAATAAAACACGGCTTTAATAAAAAAGAACCGGAAAAAGGATTGCAAACTCTTATTAAAATACTTAACCAACTATAACAATAAACAGGTTTTCTCTTTTGCAAAAAATAAAATATGGTGTTATCGGCACCGGCCACATGGGCACGTACCACGTAAACGTAGCCAGCAATTTAAACGAGATTGATTTTATCGGTGTTTATGACATTGACCAGGCCAAATCAAGCCGTACAGCAACCCAGTTCAATACCACAAATTACAATACAGCTGAGGACCTGCTTAAGGAGTGCGATGCTGTCTCTATTGCCGTGCCGACTACGCTCCACTATGAGATCGGTAAACTTGCAATAAAACACCAAACCCACATACTGTTAGAAAAACCGATCTGCAACATTGTATCCCAGGCTGAGGAGCTTATCAGCCTGGCGGAAAAACAAAACATTATCCTGGAAGTCGGACATGTGGAACGGTTTAACGGTGCAGTGCAGGAGCTGCTGACTATTATTAACAAACCTCTTTTATGGGAGAGCAGACGGCTGGGCCCCAATACAGGACGTATACATGATGTAGGCGTGGTTATGGACCTCATGATCCATGACATTGATATCTGTCTGCGGGTTATAAATGATAAAGTGAAAAACATCAATGCTTACGGCCGTAATATCATATCCAATTGCGAAGACCTTGCTTCCGCTTCACTTGAGTTTGAAAACGGCTGTATAGCCACCCTGACAACCTCCAGAGTTACGCAGGAAAAGATACGTACACTCTCTATCAGCCAGCCTGACAGTTATCTCTATCTGGATTTTACCACTCAGGATCTGCAGATCCATAAGCAGGCCACCAGCAAAATATCCACTTCCACGGAAAAAATACACTATAAACAGGCTGCTTTAATAGAGCGTCTTTTTATACATAAAGAAAATCCTCTCAAAAGCGAGATCCTTAACTTTATAACCAATATAAAAAATAATCAAAACTCGGTTGATACTAATAAAACCGATCTGGAAACCTTAAAAATTACCAGCACTATCCTGGAACAAATAACCCGCACTTAATGTACCGTAAAACAGTTTTATTTTTATACGGACTGCTGGGCAAAATCCTTATTAAAACCATTTACCGTACCTGTAAAAAAAAAGTTATCGGTGAAACCGACTTTCATGGCGCTATTATCGGCATGTATCATGGCCAGTTTTTTCCCCTGCCTGTATGGTATTGCGATTACGGTTATCAAATGCATGAAAACAAGCGGATAACTATAATGGTTTCTCTGCATAAAGACGGTGCCATTCTCAACAGTATTATAAAACGCTTTGGCGGCGACACTGTACGGGGCGACAGCCGCAAACAGTCGGTTTTTGCTATGCGCAGCATCTTAAAAAAAATAAAAAAAGGTTTTACTACTGTTTTTGCCATGGACGGACCGGTCGGCCCCTATAAATCAATCCAGCCGGGTATTATTGTAGCAGCGCTTTATACAGGTAAACCCATCCGTTTAATGTTTACGCGCAGCCTGCATGCTTGTGTTTTTAAAAAAGCCTGGGATAAATTTTATATACCACGGCCGTTTTCTACAATTTGTATATATATTGCTAACGCCTGGCACCCTGATCCTGATATTGAGCTCGCAGAAAATATAAAAAATTTAAAAGAATACGCAGCAGAGGAAGAAGCTAAACTCAGCCGTTACTGTCAATGAGTTCCTGCTGATATCTTTTTGTAAACTGTTCCCAGGTAAGCACAAACAATGAAGCAATCAGGGGCCCGATAAGAAAACCGATCAAACCCAGCCAGGCAATCCCGCCCAGGGTACTTACCACAATAATGGCCGGGTGAAGTCCGGAACGGTCGCCTACAAGTTTGGGCTTGATAACATTTTGACTTAACAATATACCGCTGCTGCCTGCAGCAATGATTACCACTGCTTCCCAGTAATTACCAAGGATAAGCATACCGATAGCTGTGGGCACAAGAATAGTATTGGTACCGATAACAGGTATCATTGAAAAAACCGCCATAAGCAAACCCCATATCATAAAACCTTTTATGCCTACTACCGCAAAAATAATACTGCCGTAAATACCCTCCATAACACCTATAAACATGGTCCCTATTATAGTGGCATCTACAATCCGGGAAAGTCCTTTTAAAAGCTCTGATTCATCATTATTATTAAGCGGCACTGTATACTGTACCTTACGGATAAACTGTTTGCCCTGGAAAAGAAGGAAATAGATAATATACAGAATAATAACAAAATGAAAAAGCATTTTAGATATGCTTAGAAAAGCCTGCTGCACCAGGGAAACAAAAAAACCGATAAATTTATCAAACGTGGAAACAATCCGGCTAGCTATTTCCCTGACCCCGTTTGTTTCAGAAGTCATATTTAATTCCGGTAAATGATTCAATATCACATTGACCACACTGGTCACACTTTTTTTCATGGAAGCCCAGTTATTAACAAAAACATTATTTACCTGCCTGATGAGAATCAAACTGCCCAGAGTAAGCGGAATAACTATAACCAGAACAATCAGCCCCACAGTAAGGCCCGCAGCGATTTTATTGTTTATTTTTTTTTTAATAAACCAGTTGTAGGGCCGGGAAAAAATATCTGTAAGGATAAAAGCAATACAAAGTGAAATAATATAGGGAGCAATAACCCGGAAAAAACCGATGGTAACTGCTATCAGAAAAATTATAAAAAACGTATCCCGCAGCCTGTACTTTTTCATGGAGATCTTATTGTATTATAAAAAAGCTAATTTTACAAAAACAACCTGCAAAGGATGTGAATTACCAAAATAGTTTACAATTGCTTTTGCTAAAGGTTAATGTTAATATTCAGGAAATATTTATGAATAAAGTAATCAAAAATGAGTGCAGCTGACGATATCCTGGAAAATATAAAAAAAGAGATACGGCCCTACCAAAACCTTTTCGCTGAAACAGGTGAACTATATAAAGACCTGGAAGATCACTACCAAAAAGGAGTCTACAGAGGCAATCTGCAGCTGCAGCAAAAAATTAAAGACAACTATCACTATTTATCGGAAAATGCCGCTGAAGCAATTGCTGTTATTGATTATTTATCAGGTCAACCGGATGAAAAAATCACAGCTGAACTGGATAAACTACTACAAAACCACCTGATCCCCTTACAAAAAAATCTTAATGAAATTATCGCTACTCTCCCTTCCATTACCTTTAATGCCACCCGCAGGGAATCCAGTGCTTCCCGCATACGTATGTGTTACCAGAACCTGAGCCGCCTGCTGGAACAGCTGCAGCAATCCCCGCAGGAGAAACCGGCAGGCAGCGAAAAGAACGAGACCAAATCTTATGCAAAACCGGCACCGCCCTCCCCCCCGCAAGCGGACACACCTGCTGTGGATCTGGAAGCTATTGATATCATAAAGTACACCCAGATAAAAATAGACAAATATGATGCGGAGGGGATACTGGACCGCCTTAAAAAAACTGTTGCTTCTATCCTGTATGGAAAAAAATTGGAGGATATAAAAGAAACAGAATCAATGAGCAAAACCCTGCCTAACTTGACTATTTATCCTGGCGACAGCAACTGTTACGGCCTGGTAGGCATTATAGCAACAACTGCTATTTTTGCCAATGTTATAGCCAGAATGACCAAAAAAATCTACTCGGTTGATATGCCGGATTACAAACGAAAAGAATTTGCCCAAATGCGGCGCGAAATTTTACCGCAGTTAAAGGAAATAGTCCTTAAACAACATGATCCTCTGCTGGAAGATGCAGCCCAAATCAGCAGTTCGTTTAATAAACACGTCCGCAAGCTGACCAATTATATCAACTCCTCTCCCAAAATCAGATCAGGCGAACTTTTAAATGAATTCAACTATCTTATAGATAATGTCAATCATCTGCATAAAACGCTCTCTGCATATTAAAAAACAGCTTATAGGTACACGTTGCTAAATTTTTCAAAAATAATATGTTATCCTTAATTTTTCCCGGTATAACCCTTTTACTTCTGGGTATTTCCTTTTTATTTAATAAAAAAAAATCTGTTCAAGCCTTGCAAAAAGGCGCTAAACGTTTTCTGTCCCTTTTACCGGTTTTTATCCCTGTAATAATTATTTCCTCTCTGTCAATGTCCTATTTAAATAAAGATATACTGCAAAATACCCTGGGACACAACTCTGACAAACTGCTGGCAACCCTGTCGGCTTCCCTGGCCGGCTCAGTAGCAGTTATACCCGGTTTTATTGCATTCCCTCTTGGAGCGCTTCTTAAAAGTAACGGTGTTTTATATATGGTAATATCAGCCTTTACCACCTCCCTGATGATGGTAGGAGTGCTCACCTTTCCTCTGGAGCAAGCATATCTTCAAACCCGCATCGCTATTATACGCAATTTTATCAGTTTTCTAATTGCCCTGATTGTCGCAGTAGCCACCGGTATTGCTTTCGGGGAAATCAGGACGAGCCTTATATGAAAAAAAAAATCCTGTTTTTTTTATCTCTACCTGTGTATCTGCTTTTTGCTGTTTATTCCTACCAAACAGATTATAAAGCCGGAATAAAAGCTGTAGAAAATTTACTGTCATTTTCCGGACACATGCTGCTATTCCTGCCTTTTGCTTTTATTTTGATCGGACTGTTTGAAGTGTGGATAAAACGGCAAACTGTGGAACAATATCTCGGCCGCAGCACCGGTTTCTCTGCCTACCTGCTGGCTGTAGCTCTGGCCGGAACCACGGTCGGCGGACTTTATATGGCTTTTCCTCTCTCTTACAGTCTGTTCAAAAAAGGAGCCAAATTAGGTGTTATCTTTACTTATCTTAGCGCAGCCTGTATTTGCCGTATTCCAATGACTGTATTCGAAGCTTCTTTTATAGGAATAAAATTTACTATAGTACGCTTTATAATCTCCCTGCCCCTGGTAATTGTAAGCTCTGCCCTTTTGGGAAATTATCTGGAAAAAAAAAACTATCGACTGCAGCATCCTGAAATAAAAAAAGAAAAGTAATTTATTTTCTACTTGACAAGCACAAACAGTAGCCGCTGTATAATACTCAACACTCATACGTGCGCTGAGCTATATTTTTCCCGGAATTGAGTTTTGCCTTTTTATATAATCTGCGCCCCCAGGGAGTAGGATAACTGTTATTAAGACAAGCCATACATAAATCTTTCTCCGGCAGCCCGATACACGCCGGTATACTCTTAACAGGAACATAAGCCAGTGAATCAGCATGCAGGGCGGAAGCCATCTCAGCCAGCACAGACGGCGGTAAGATATTATTATTGTGATCAGCAAAACCGGCAGCAAACAACTCTGTAACAGTAGACATGTCAATACCGTAAAAACATGGCGCCATCACAGGAGGACAGGCGATACGTACATGCACCTCTTTAACCTCTCCCTCCTTTTTTAAATAGTTTACCAGTTTTTTCATAGTAGACCCGCGCACCAGACTGTCGTCAATCAGTATCACTTTTTTATTTTTAATAATATCCTTTAAAAGAATATATTTATTGCTTACCATACTCGCACGGTTACTGCCCGTAATAAAAGTACGACCGATATAACGGTTACGCATTATGCCCTCAACCGGTCTGACCCCCAGTTCAAAAGCCATGTTATCTCCGGTAGGTCTGGAAGTATCAGGCACAGAGGTAATAACATAGTCATCATCAATTTTGTTTTGCTCCATACGGGCCAGCTCTTTTCCCAGAGCTGTGCGGGTTTTATATACGGATTGGTTATCTATCACTGAAGCTGCGTTGGCAAAGTAGATCCACTCAAAAAAACAATGAGCTTTTTTACGGCTCTCAGCGTATTGTTTTACTTCCGCTTTCCCGTCAGTAATAATGATCATATTTCCCGGAGGCAGCGGCTTAATATCTTTTACACCACAATTGGCTAACGCTATACTTTCCGATGCAGCCAGTAAAATATTTCCACACCAGCCGTAACACAGGGGACGTATTCCCAGCGGGTCCCGGGCAATTACCATATCTCCGTCTGCATTTATAAAAGCTATGTTATAGGCGCCGTCAAATTTAACACTGAGATTATGAAAAACCCGGACCAGGTCCGGCTTTTTATTATGACGCAATTCATACGCCAGGTAATGCATAATAATTTCCGTATCAAAACCCCTGATAATATGGTAGTCGGTTTTGTCAAGCAAATTTTTTTTTAGTTCGGTATAATTGGCTAAATTACCGTTAAAACAGAAAGAGAACCATTTCCACTTACGGCCATGGTGACGCTCAAAAGGCTGGGCATACTCCTTACTTTCCACGCCGGCTGTAGCATAGCGGACATGGCCTATTGCCTGACTGCCATCCATTTTGCGGCGGGTATGGTTTGACGGTAACGATCCGGAAAACTCAAATAATCTGTTGACCGAACCCGTATCCTTATAGGTATCAATGATTTGAGGCCGGTTAATATTATAAGTAGTAATTCCCGCACTTAGCTGTCCTCTGTTCTGCATATTTAAGAGCATCTTATACATCAGAGGAAGCAGCTGAGCTGAACTGTTCTCCGGTGAAGGTATACTCACAGCGGCCACGCCGCAATTATGTTTTACATCCGCAATCACTTTTTGTCCTGATAATAAAATGGTATTATATGATAGAATGATTTGCTGTGCAAACCCTCTTAAACTGCCGGCAGCGGCAAAGCCGGGTCCTGAGGCTTTACCCAAAGAAAAAAAATAATAGCCACAGTAAACCCGCTCCTGCATACTGCCCTAGGTCAACTTCGGCCTCAAGTGCCGGCTTATACAATATAGTAGAAGCCAGGGCTGGTAAAAAAACCGGCATCCGCTTTGGAAATTTTTCTTTGGATGAAGGTTCAGGCAGGGAGATAGTTGAGAACGAAGCAGGGAGACAGCCGCTTTTGATGGGGCCTTTTGAGCCGGAAAAAAGTCAGGATGACTTTTTAGGCGAAAACGGAGTGCAGCGTTTGCCAGGAAGGCAAACGCCAGCGTCCCCGAAAAAGCGGGTATCTCCATGCTCCGGACGCTGTGATTAATAGCCACTGTATACTTGCTCCTGCATATTACCGCTGGTCAGTTTCGGCCGGCGCTTTTGGTTTTAACAGAAATACGCAACCAGGGTAGCGCTTTCCTGGTTCCCTTTGGGCAATAGGCTGTCTTGTATTTTATAAATAAAATAGGTTACAATAACGGCAATAAAATAAAGGATTAACTATGAAGGAGATAAATATTTCCCGTACTATTATCAGCTCTGCTTATGAGAAATTAATGGGCGCTCTGGAAAACGATGTGATCATTGTAGGAGCCGGCCCTGCCGGATTAACAGCAGCTTACTTTCTGGCTCAAAATGGCTTAAAAACCCTTGTAGTTGAAAAAAAACTCTCTACCGGCGGCGGCACCTGGGGCGGAGCTGCCGGGAACAGTATTATTGTGCTGGAAGAAGATGCGCTCCCTATTGCCAAAAAGTTTGATTTTAAGATTAATAAAAAAAACGGTCTTTATACTATCGATGCTATTGAATTTGCTACAGGCCTGGCCTTTAAAGCTGCCCGGGCAGGTGCATGTATTGTTAACCTTACTGAGTTTGAAGATATAGTTTTTAAAAATAATACTATCAGTGGTATAGTGGTAAACTCTACTCCTATTAACATGGCAGCATTGCCGGTAGACCCTTTCTGTATTGCAGGCAGGTATATTATTGACGGTACCGGTCATCCGGCCGAGGTCATATCCACACTGCAGCAAAAAACAGATAATGCAGTCACTAATAAAATCAGTGAAGGCCCCATGGATGTTGAAGTGAGTGAAGAGCAGGTTGTGGCCCGTACCGGCGCAGTTTATCCGGGGGTTTACGCTGCGGGAATGAGTGTATGCGCTGTGTATAACCAGCCCCGTATGGGGCCTATTTTCGGCGGCATGCTGCGCTCAGGCCGCAAAGCAGCTGAACTGATAATTAAACAGGTAGCCTCTGCTTAAAATGATCCCTGCTATTTTAAAAAAGTATGATAAAGAATTTCCCCATTTTGATGACGGCCGTATTAACTATACTAACACTACTGCCGCTGCTGCGTTAAATATTCTCCTGCAACACAGCAAGCAGCTGCTTATCCTTAAACGGAGTTCTGCTGTCAGCATCAGTCCGAACAGCTGGAGTACCCTTACCGGATATCTGGACGAGCTGAAAACCGTAAAGGAAAAAGCCCTTGAAGAAATTGCAGAAGAGACCGGTATCAACGCAGATATGATCTCCTCCATTATTGAAAAAAAAAGCATAAAATTCACTGATAATGTTTACGGTAAAAATTGGACCATATTTCCGGTTGTTGTCTTTTTAAAATACAAGCCTGCTGTACGTCTGAACTGGGAAAATAAAAGTTATAAATGGATAAAGTTCAGTGAAATAGAAAAACACCAGCTGAGATTTTTTAAAAAAGTTCATAAACCTCTTTAAGCCCAACTGCTGCAGCCTTACTATAACCCGCCCTTTATACAAACTTTAGCTGCCGGGAACAGCCATGCCTGTCTTGATTCCGTTCCTCAGTTATCTAAGCTTTTTACTTTAATAATTGCCTGACAGGGACAGGCGCGCATAAGTTCAATTAATATTTTTTCCTGCTGCTCACTGCCGGGCTGGGTATGTATATAAGCCTTTAATGTATCCCGGGCCAGGCGTATATTCACCGGAGCTGCGGTTAAACAAAGACCGCAACTGTCACAAGCGGATGTTACTTTATATTTCTTCATAATTTTTATCTTTAAATTGTAAATTATACCCGGGCAGCAGTTTATCAGTGATCACAACGGTTGTCTTCTGTCTGCAGTTTATCCTGAAGATAGGCAGTAACGATCTCGCGGGGACTCCCTGCCGGAGCACCGGTAATAACTTTAATATTGTTTTGGGTAAACATATTAACAGCCCGCTGCCCCATACCGCCGGTTATCACCACTTCAATATTTTTTTCCGCCAGCCATCCGGGCAATAATCCCGGCTGATGGGCAGGAGCTGTTATAATTTTCTCATCCGTAATTTCCCTGGTTTGTTCATTGGCTTCAATAAGGGCAAATTGTTCACAGTGACCAAAATGCAACGCCAGCTTACCATCTGTCAAAGGAATTGCTATACGCATATTTTTCTCCTTGGTTAAATTACTTTTTTTTTCTTCCTGATCTTTATTTTTCTTATGATTATGGTGTAACTCTTTATCATTTCCGGCTGTTACCGCAGCTGTTATATTTTGCATATAATCTTTTTGCGGAAATTCTTTTAAAAAGCTGCTGCCATTATCACCGGCAGCTGCCAGATCCGGATCCATGGGAATAGCGCCGAGAAAAGGAACTCCCATGGCCGCTGCTGCTTTACGGCATTGACCTGCCGGAAAAATATTAGTCACCAGGCCGCAGCGGGGACAGGTAAAACCGCTCATATTTTCCACCAAACCCAGCACCCTGAGCTTAAGTGTATGACAAAAAGATACAGCCTTGCGTACATCCAGCAGGGCTACTTTTTGCGGTGTACTGACAATCACTGCGCCAAACAAATCCTTGATCAGCTGACATATGGACAGGGGTTCGTCTCCTGTACCCGGAGGAAGATCTATTATAAGATAATCAAGTTCTCCCCAGATGGTTTCCTCCAGAAATTGTTTGATAACTCCCATTTTACGCGGACCGCGCCAGATAACTGCATCATCCGGGTTTTTAAGTAAAAAAGCAATAGAAAGCACTTTCAGATTACCTCTTTCTACAGGCACCATTTTATTATCCACAGCTGTAAGTTCTCCATCCTCCAGGCCTAACATAGCCGGAACACTGGGACCATGGATGTCTACATCCAGCAAGCCTACACTATACCCGCTTTCTGCCAAAGCATTAGCCAGGTTCACCGCAACTGTACTTTTACCAACACCGCCTTTGCCGGACATTACTGCTATTTTATTTTTTATTTTATCAACGCCGGTTTCTTTTGCCTTTTCCATAATATTTACTCCTGGTTCTATAACCTGTCATATTGCTGCTGTCTGTTTCTACCCCATTCCTTTAATAAAAATTTTTATACACCTGTATTTAACATAACATGTGTACCGGTCGGCAAACCGGTCTGTTCTGCCACAAGATTACACTTTACCTGAAACAAAAAAATAATATTGACGTCCGTATCACTAAGTGATTCATAATTACCCTGTCCCTTGGCTATGATCAGATCAGCATTATTAAAATATTCAGTAAAGGCGGAACTGCACTCTTCCAGCACTGTTCCCGGAGCATCCGAACCATTGTCAATAACATTAACCATATCGCAAATACCAACCTCTTCTGCATCACTCATAACCGCATCATTGATCACCGGCGCTCCGCGTACTGCTGCAGTTATTTTAGTAAGCGGCAGCTGTTCCAGCAATAGCTTATCAAAAACTATTTCACCGGCATTATCCATAAGATATAATATCTTATCAGCCTCTTCTACTGCTCTGCGAAAACCTTTTATATCACCGGCAACCGGATCTTTAACAGCTTTAACAACAGACTGGTCTACACTTGCGGGTGTAACATTACCCTTAGCACCCAGATCAATTATATTACCGGCAATAGCCAGTTTAACAGCATATTCCATTTTATCTTCAGCTTTATCCAGATCAGAGCGCAGTTTATTAACCAGCTGTGCCGCCATCCGGTTTTGCCGGCGGCGCACCGCAGCATAGGGATCGCTGTTGCCGCTTAACCGGCGCATACAGCGGTGTATCTGCTGGGCCATTACCGGTGCCGGACGGGAGAGATCAAGCGTCTGCATTAACCCCAAAACCTCCCGTACTATCTCCTGTTGCAGCGGCTGATCGGCAGAAACCATACGTGCAGCATCCAGAGTCTGCCGTAAAAAACATGGTATACAGTCAAGATAAGTCCGCATCAGCCTTACTCACTAATAGTTTCTGCAACTAAACAGTATTAAAACTATTTACTGCTTTTCAGAGCTTTTACAGCAGCCTCTGCTGCCTTTACCAATGGGTAAGCTGTTGGCGGCGCCGTAAGTAAAGGATGAGTACCGATCTGGATAGTAAGCATATCATACACGGTCATATGATTTTGAATAGCCAGGCCTATTATATTAACCACCTCACCAGCACTTTTTCCGCCAATAATTGTACCGCCCAGAATCAATCCCGAATCCCGCGCAACTATTAACTCAACCGACTGCATTTTCATACCTGGTAGTTTACCCGGATGCTTGTCCGGTCCCGCAAAAGACCCTGTAATAAAAGAAAGGTTTTGTTTTTGGGCTTCCCCGGCGGTTAAACCGGCTACGGCAAAAGCCTGGTCCCCGATAGCTGTAGAAAACAATGCAATAGTACCATTAAAACTCTTGGTAGCTGATAACTCCAGCAGATTGATACCGGCAATACGGGCCTCGGCACAGGCTGTGGAAGCCAGCATTGTACATGTGTTGCGCCTGGTAATAAAGTTACGTTTCTGCGCACAATCACCTACGGCAAATATATCAATATTTTCCGTACGCATATACTCATCCACTCTTATCTGATTAAATTCATTAAGTTTAAGTCCGGACCGGCGGGCCAGCTCTGTATTAGGCTCATACCCCATAGCCAGCACTACAGCGTCAGCAGACAGGGATTCACCGTTTTGCAGAATAACTTTTTCAACCTTGCCGCTGCCGCTGATCTCCTTCACACCTGCACCGGCCATAACTTTTACACCCCGGGCCTTAACAGTTGCCTCTGCTTTTTCCGCTGCAGCATCATCAAAGACTGCTCCCAGCACATGCGGCAACATTTCAACTATAGTTACATCCCGGCCGGCTTTATTTAACTCGTCTGAAACCTCTACACCGATAAAACCGCCGCCGATAACAACAACCTTAGCCGTTGTTTTCACCTGCTCGTTTAATTTATCAATATAAGCTTTTTCCTTTGGTACTGTAAATACATTTTTCAGGTCAGCTCCTTTTAACCAGGCCGGCTTTTTCGGTACAGATCCGGTAGCAAAAACAGCTTTTGTAAAATTTATCGTTTCCCCGCTTTTGGTAGTACACTGTTTCGCTTTACTGTCAAAAGCAGTTACCTCATCAACTATAAGATCGACACCGGCATTTTCCAGTTTGGCATCAGGTATAATATTCTGGGCGCTGCCGGCAAGCGATCCGAAAATATACGGAATGCCGCAAGGTACCAGTACTTCCTTTTCCTTACGGATAACGGTAACCGTAACCCCGGGATTATGACTTCTGGCTGTAACAGCAGTAACCAGTCCGGCAGCGCTTCCTCCTATTACCAATACATCAGTTTTTTTCATGTTTTGCTCCTTATCTTTTGTAATTGTAATAATTATTTAATAATCAATTGATAAATTATTAATTCGTTTTAGCAAAATTATAGATACAGCCATGATTAAGTTCATCATCGTGACTTATCATGCCGCATTGTTTTTTCACAACATTAAAACCGGCAGCTGTAATTTCCCGCAGCAGATCATCAGTGCATAATGTCATAAACTCATCAGCAGGATAATCATCCGTCGTATGTTTGGGATAAACCGAAAGTAAACCCTTATTCTTGAGTAAAGGT
>CAZFAK010000060.1:0-13736 GCA_964517045.1 uncultured Spirochaetia bacterium
TAATTTAAATAGGATTTTGCCACTACATAATAATAACACAGTATAGCCTCTTGTACATACCCGGCTGCTTCCAGGGCATCTGCAATATAAAAAGCTTTAGTTACATCTTCACTATCCGGAGATTGTAAGGCAGTTCCCCAGGCATAATAAACAAAATCAGGATTATTGGGATAAGTTGCTATGGTTACTTCCCAATAACCCCAACCGTCATTAGCATCTCTGACAGCCTGCCAATCTTCAGGAAAATTATTAGTATCCACAACTGACATATTCCAGCCCGGCATAAACCATTCACTGCCAAGAGAATTATATTCGTTTGTACCAAACATCTCATCGGTCATATTGTTCAGTATAAAATCATCAGCTACGCGGGAGCCCATATCCACCAGCGGCATATCCGGCGGTATATACCAGGCCGGGTGCCGTCCCTTCCCATTACTGATCTCTTCCGGTGTCAGCGGCGGCTCCAAAACACAGCCGGCTGTCAACAGTAAAATACCTAAATATAAAAATACTTTTTTCATTTTTATCTCCTCAAAAATTTAATAAAAATTTTACGTTTACAAAATGAGCTTTATCCTCAGCATCTGCTCCTGTACCGAGAAACCACCAGTCCTTAACCTTCATAAACTCATAACTTACTTCAACATGACTGTCCATTATAGCCTGGCGGTAACTGGCAAACACAGAATGCTCTGCTGTAATACCTTTCATCTCGTTCTCACTCTCCGGTATCTCCTCACTCTTAAACTCAGCCCAGTCATTATGCGCATACTCAATATTAAAGATTGACTGGTGTTTATAATTGGCTTCCAGTGCCGCTGCCTGATACTCCGGAAAAGGATCCGGGTCTCCCTGGTTGGCTATAACCTCTGCCGGGCTGCGCAAAGCTTCCTTGACCCCCCATGCTCCGCTAAAAATAAACTGCCAGTTTTTTACATTACCGATAACCGTGGTATAAATATTCCCGGTATCACCAGCATATAAACCCGGTTGTCCGTTGGGCTGGGGTCCGAAAGCATAGGGGCCTGTACCCCATTCCCGGCCCAAAGGACCGCTCCAGCCTGTATAATGATCTATTTTATAACCAACCTCTACCGCAATCGGCGCATCCTCCCAGCCGGTTAATTGATACTCGCCCCAGGTCTGCCGCATCAAAGTCTTTGGCGTAAGATCAAAGGTAAGTGCAATCTCGCCGGTCAGTCCTTCCCGTTCTCCTTTCTCCACTACTACCGGATGTTTATACAGAGGATCTGTCAGATTTTTACGGAACATGCCGCGCCCGGTAATAAAAAAATACTTTAACGGCCCGGCATAGACTGTGGCGTTTACTTCAAACTTGTTATGTACCCAGGTAGGTGATATAATAGCATTGATCTCAGCTTCAAGCGGCAGACCTGGATAGCCGCGGCTGGTTTTTCTGTTATAACGCAGCGAAGCTGCTCCTTCGATCATCTCATAAGATTTGGGCATACCTGTATTCTGCATGTCATCATGAAAAAAATTAGTAGTATGAACATAATTGGTTTTACTATTGGTTACATTAATATTAGTAGTAATCGTCTTATAAAAAGCCCGTTCATCATAATGATGCCACATTCCCTGCAGCCGTATATCTACCGGACCAGCGGCAATTGTAGCCTGTATTGTCTGCTGATGTACAGATAACAGACTCTCGACCGCACCTGCCTGCCAGTCACTCTGTATTTTTTCATCATTAAAATTAAGTTTCGGCATCTGTCTGTGTGCTATTAATAACTCTACCGGTCCGAATACGGGTGTAGCGCGCAGAAAAAAACAGTTTGCCAGATCATCACCGTTAAGATTCGGTCCGCCCTCAAAAGTTAATTCGGTTTGAAAAGGTATAAACTGCTCTGTTATCCGGATCCCGGCCGGCGTACCCCAGCCCCGGCCCAGAGCCTCTGCCAGCCACCATTGCTGGGGATGGATATCCATAATATCATCCCAGTTATTAACCGGCACCATTTTAAAAACCCGGCCCTTAATAATACGCGTATCAAGTTGCAGATCTACTTTATTAACATAAGCCCCGAAATGCTGTTCAAAACCCATTTGATAATCACCTTGAGCACTTTCACTACCTGCTCCCATATCCATAGCTGCCTGCAACTCCTCATTGGCATTAACAGCATCTATATCCGTAGGCCTGGCTCCTTCTATGGCTGCTGTAACATAACCATGCATAAAAGGAACCGGATGCAAATTAAATTTAAGTTCCAGAAAATGACGCTGTCCAATCGCCCAAGGTTCTTTCCCCTCCATTTTTCTGTTATCAGCACCAAACCAGGCCTCATAACTACCCCCGCCCAGTTCTATACGTTTCCTGATCTCAAACTCGGGTTTGCCGCCCAGAGTTTCTATCTCTTTAACCGCTGCCTCTTTCAGGCTCCATTCATACCCCTCCTCACTTACTGCTTTTTCCTCGGGAAAATATTTAATAATAGCCTGAAAGGCACGGATCGCATGCTCATAACAGCGACCGTTTTTTAAAGCCAAAGCTGTATAATACTGTACTTCACCTGAAGGCTGATAAGCCAGTAAGGTTGCCCAGCAGTAAAAATCACGGCGGGGATTATCACTGTTAACATAATCCCATTTTTTCTGATTCAAAGTAGTAACATCAGCATTGCGAAAGGGATTTAAAGGATCAGTCAAAACTGATATATCAGGATAAACCCCCTGATTCATATTGCCCGGTACAAATAACGGTTCCTGTCCCTCACCTGTAACACTCTCCTGCTCCTCACTGCCAAACAGTTTACTTTCCAGACTTTCCTGTGTATCAGCTTCATCCTTTGCTGAATCTGTTTCCTGCTGGGAAGATTCCTTATTCTCTGATTTTTCTTCGGAAAAAAGATCACCCTCCAGACCATCCAACAGATCATCCTGAGCCATACTTATGTCTGACACCAAAATAACAATAATACTTAACTGTAACAGTTTTTTATACATTTAATATCTCCTCCAAATAATTTGAAAACGTTTAACCGTCATACAAACGTTTGCATTTATATATTAATCATACAGTAATTTAACTAAAAAAGCAAGGGTATATTAAAAAAAAAATGCCGGAAGTAATAACTGTATGTACTGCTATACTTTTTCTTCTGTATCCACACAGCCGCATGACCTGCGGTAATAAATCCTGGCTGGTACGGTAATATTTTTCTTTGCCGGCATCTTTTTATTTTTTATCCAGTTAATAATACTCTCCGCACCCTTACGGCCGATAATTCCTGCTCCCGGATCTACAGAGGTTAAAGATGTACCAAGATAGGGAGCAAAACTTATATTATCAAAACCGGTCAGCCGGAAATCCTCCGGTATTTTTTTTCCCATTTCTTCTGCCGCTGACATGACTCCAATCGCAAAATCATCACTGGCGCTTATCAGGGCGTCAAATATTACCTTGTCTTTTACTGCTTTTTTAAACAAATCATAACCACAGCGCAGACTATCGGAAAAATCACCCTCCATTACAGTTAACTTTTTATTATTAGCTGCTAAACAATCTTTAACACTGCCAAGTCTCTCACGGTCGGAAAGATACCGGGTGCCGCCGGAAAAATAAAGAAAATCATTACAATTATGTTTCTGCAGCAGATGTTCGGTGAGCTTGTACATACTGCTGTAATTATCTGTTTTAATATTTACAATATTTTTATGATTGCTCTTAATACTGGTATGCAGCATACAGATAGGCAGGTTGATATTATTAAAATGGGTAATATCTTTATCGGTAAAACTATCACCAAAAATAATAACCCCGTCCACCCGGCGCTGTCTGACAGTACGGTCAAACGAAGCATTGTCCCCGTACACATCGCATACAGTTAAAGAAAAATGCTCCTTGTTCAACTCTTCGGTAAGCCCGTGATAAACATTGGCGTAAAAATCACCGCCCATAAAATCCAATTGCGGTAAAGCCAGCGCAATAGAATTATTAATGCTGGTACGCAGACTTAAAGCTGAGGCATTGGGAATATATTTCAACTCATGGGCTTTTTTTTGTATTCTGGCTTTCAGGTCAGGCCGTACCCGCTGTGAATTACTTAAAGCCCGGGAAACAGTTGAGGTATCAACCTTCATCATCTGCGCAATATCTCTCAGAGTAATACTATTAAAAGACATCAAAACTCCAAACCGAGCCCTACCAGGTTCTGATTAAAAACAGCAGTCCGTTTAAAGGTATAGTTTAAAACAACTGCCTTAATCTTGATCACAAGGCCAAAGTCAAAAGCAATTTTATCATACTTAATACCTATTTCCAAACCGCCCCTCATACCAAACTGCGGTATAAAATACCATTCCAGACCGGCGCGGAACGCTCTTAAATTAAAATCAGATAAAAAATGCACTAAACCGAGTTCCATATTAAAAACAGAGCCGCCCCTCTTCTTACCGCTGCTTTTAGTTACACTACCCCTTGATCCGCCGTAATTACCCGGAATACCGACTCCGGGACGGCCCCGCTGCTGCCATATACTGTTGTAAGCAGTATTACCAAATGTCTGCTTATCATTAACATCTGACTGACTGAAAGCGTCAGTATGGTTCTGCGTAAAATGAAACCCTATTCCGTAATGCAAATGAGCATAACGGCCGCCCAGATTATTAAAACTCACCCCCAGCCGTCCTGTTTCCCCTAACCGGAAACGGCTGCCAAGGGAAACAGCTACTGTGGTTTTATCCACTGCATTTAATGTCTCCTTGTTAATCTGCAGATTTACACCAGCTTTAAATATACGGGGAAGACCGCTGTTAATATTGAAAATAATATTGTTAAATTTAAGTATTTGTCCGTTTACTACCTTAATCCCGGCAAGATCCGCTGCTCCGAGAAAAGAATAGTTAATACCAAAACCCAGATATTTCAAATTCTGGAAAAAACCTAAATTCAGTAAATTAAGCTTTAAATTGTAACGGCCGTATTCTGCATTAAGACAGGTTTTCTGTTTTGAAGTCAACATCCCGGCCGGATTAACAATCACGGAACCGTCCGGACCCGGCACAGCTACAGCTGCCTGACACACCCCCTGATCCCGAACTGAGGCAATGATGGTATCATATGCAGTAAGCTTAACCAAAAGCAGACACCCTGTAAATAAAAATTTAACCATTTTCTTCATAAATAACTACTGTAAAATAATATTTTTTATCTTTTCATCTTCACCGGTTACTGCACCGACCACATAATACACTCCCGCAGGCAGCAGCTGCCCGCCATTACCACGCCCCTGCCATTGATAACTGTAAGAACCGTAAGACATTACCTTTTTATCGATAAACCTCTTTACCCGGGCCCCGTTAATATTTAAAATATAGAGTTCACATTCTTTGTCAAAGGGCAACTTAAAACTGATATCCACAGTTTCTCCGCTAACCGGAGCAAAAACCGAATGTGAAACCTCAAGATCAAAGTTAACCATAGCTGCATCAGCCACAGCTGAAAAAACAGATTCATTACCCAGACTGTCTCTGGCTTTGATTTTATAATAATACCGGTTGCCCCTGGTAAGCCCCATATGGTTATAGGAAGTACTCCCGGTCGTTTCCAGCAGAGAAAAATCTCCGGCAGCACTGCTGTTTACAGCATACCATATCTCATAAGTAATGTCAGGGTCACTGCTGCTGCTCGCAGTCCAGTTAAGCTTAATCCCGGTACTGACCCCTGCTGCGGTCAGATCTGACGGTACGCCCGGCGCAGTGGTTACAAAACCAATCTCCAGCTCCAGATTAAAAGTATGACTGTTGGTAGTACCGCTGAAAGTAAAAGTATAGGTACCGTCTGCACTAAATCCGTTATACGATGCCTCATAGCCGTTATGGCCGTCACTTACCAAAGCTGCACCAAGGTCTGTGTTACCACCGCCGGGTAAACTTACATTCAGGCCCGGGCTGTTAATATTGGTTGGTGAACTGACATATAACATGACCGGGCCGTTATTGGTAGCTGTTACCGGACTGTAAAAATCAATGGTTTTAAACTGACTGAATAGACTTTTTAACGCATAATAGGCCGGCCGCAGGGTGCGTTCTATCGTTACTATACCCCAGTATTCCTCGTTAAAGGTAAAATCCGGATAAGGCCCCCCGCCCGGCGCATTGCCGTCGCTGTCATGACTCCAGGGATTGCCGGCTTTATGCCACCCGTCTGACCAGGAAAAAATAGTACCGCCGGCACAACAGTCAGCACTGTTAATTTTAGAGCTATGATCAATTAATTCCATGGTTAACTGATAATCAGCATTGGACTGAGCCAAAAGGTTTTCGCCCGGCAAATCACTGTCCCAGGCATCAGCTCCATACTCAGTCATTATAAACGGTTTACTGCTGCGGCTTTTATATGTACTGAAACGATCATAAAAACTTATACCGGAATATACATTAAGCCCCCACAAGTCACAGTCAACTGTATTGATCTCTGTTTGCGGCGGTATCTCTCCGTAACCGACAATTACCGGATGGTTGGCATCAAGACTGTGGATATCATTAACTACATTCTTGACATACTGCAATGCTGTTGCATAACCAATATCATCCCACTCTCTAGTATATAAATGATTATAGTTAAACTCATTTCCTACCTGCCACATAAGCACAGCCGGATGATCTTTGAATTGATTAACCATGCCGGTATAATCATTATTAGGAGCCAAATAAGGCTGTAAGATAACGTAAAGATCATTGTTTACGCATTTGTCAAGTATAGCTTCGTCCGGCCAGCCCCAGATACGGATACAATTCATACCTGCAGCTCTTATCAGAGGCAGATCCTGATCAACAAACTGGTTAAAATCCTGGGAGGTAGAACCTTTGGGAACCGGTGACCAGTTAACCCCCCGCACAAAAAAGATCTGTCCGTCAACCTTTAACTGGTATCCGTCCACAGTAACTATACTGGGGGCAGCATGCAATACAAGGACGGCTGTAAGAAGGTATATAATAAAACCATACTTATACATTATAAATCCTGTATAACTTTTTCCTGACCCTGGTTAAAAAAGCAAACTAAGTTCCAGACCCTTTTGTTTATCATTCCAGACCATAACCGGTTTAAGACGCTGGTGTATCCTGGTCAAGCGGCTGTTTTGTTGGGCCAGCTTGCGGAACAAAGTAAAATCAAGCGCAGTCAGGATGCCGCCGGTTATTAAAGTAATAAGTCCGGCTGTTTTAAAATTAGCTGCTCTTTCATCCAGTTGCCCGGTTTCATTATAATTGGAAAACGCCAGGGAATAATTGGCAGCTGCATAGGCTGCATTAGCTTCTTTATACCTGGCGTCTGCATCTTTTTCCACTGCAAACCCGGCTGCTGTAAAAGCAATACCGCTGCCCAGGGTTAAAGTACCGGTAACAATTGGGCGGATAAAGGAACGGAAACCGCTTGCGGAAGCAGCTCGCTGCTCCGGCCGGGAGACTGCCTCTTCTTCCTGTTTTTCTTTCTCCTGTTGCTTTACAACGGTTTTATTATCTTCCGCCTCTGTTTCTTTTGCCTCTGTTTTACTTTCCTCTGCCGGTATCTGCTCCTGTTCGGATTCCGCTTCTTTTTTTTTTTGCGGTTGAGTCAGGCTGATCTTTTTTTTGACAACAGCCAGAATTTGCTCTGCTTTACCAGCATATTTTGAATCCCCGTAATTATTAAGCATTGTAGTAAGATATTTGTGCGCCTTTTTATACGCTCCGGTTTTAAAATAAGCTGTACCGTTCATAAAATAAATAGTACCCAGTTTACTGCTGTTTGGATAATCAGTAATAAAATCAGTAGCTAATTCAGTTACTTCCTCATAATCTTTAACCTTCCATGCTTCAACAATAGCAGTGAGATCTTCTTTCTGGTCCGCAGCAGCCCAAACCGGTAAAATAATTAATACAAATAATATTTTTTTTAAACTCATAAAACCATCTCCTTTTTTTTATTAAACGTATACATTTTGTTTTAATACTTTACTTAGTATACAAACGTATGTATATCTTAACCGATATTTGTCTAAATGTCAAATATTTTTTTTTAAAAAAAATATTGACAATATAAACAAAACAACCTACAATACACCTATGCAAACGATTGTTTTGAAATTGAACCTGATTTTTCATAACCAAGGAGTAAAAAATGAAAAAGATAACCGGCTTCTTTTTTAGAATAAGCATAGTTATAATATCCGCATTAACAGTTTTATATTTCTCCTGTAAACCAAAGCAACGGCAATTGCCTTTGTTTACCGGGCCGGCTGCCGGCAATCCTCCTGCTGCCCCTACCGGGATCACTGTGTCAGGCACACCAGGGGAAAGCAGTGCGGTGATCATCTGGAGCAATAATACAACCAATGAAACCAGATTTAATATCTACTGGAATACTACTGACACTATACCTGCTCTGCCCAACGCTACTGTACCGGCAAATACCACTATGTATAATATTTCCAATCTAACCAGTGATACGGATTACTATCTCTGGATTAAAGCGGTCAATGACTTTGGCAGCAGCAGTGCTGCGCCTCTTAACAACGGTTTTTTTACTACAGCACAAGCCGGTTTTGGTTCAATAACAGTTAACAGCAATAATGTTCAGGGCAATAATGCTCAAATAACTGTTACTGTTATGGATTCAGATATAGACAACGATACTACTCTGGGAAATGTAAATATTACAGTTACCAGTACTGCAGACAGTACAGGTATTAATATGACTCTTCATGAAACTATCTATACATCCTCTGTTTATACCGGCACTTTAATCTGCAGTGAAAGCGCTTCTGCCAGCAATGCTATCCTGGTTCATGATGACGGTACTGCTGACGGCGATACCATTTCTCTGATTTATACTGATGCCACCCCGCAAGCTCCTGTAAAAATAGCCGAAGTATCTTATCAAAGTATTTTCCATAATGCTGCTGTTAATTTTGCTTATACATCCATGCTGTTAAACACCAATAATCTGGAAACTACCAATATTACCGTCACTGTAACCGACCCTGATTTGAATACAAATCATACAGTAACAGTCCATATTACAAGCAGTTCTGATACTAACGGTTTTGATCTTTTGCTTAATACTACCAACGGTAGTGCCAGCGGGATTATCGGTTTTACGCAAAGCGCCAGCGCTGAACCTGATATACAGATTAGCGGAAACGATACTGTCAGTGCTGTATATACCGATCCGGTAACAGCTGACCGCAGCAATAATGTAAATGTAAATGCATCCCTGACTACCACTATGGGTACTGACGGTGTACTTACTATTCCCGGAGCCAGTGCCTTTAATCTATCCGGATTTGAAGCTAATCATGGCAGTCCTGTTGCCTTCACACTGGAAGATTCAGACCGGGACCCCGGTGCTGACCTTACTGTCAATGTTGCTACCACCTCAGACCCGGCAGGTGTAGATATAGATATGAGTTGGGACAGTCTTAACAGTGAATGGGACGGTACTGTTATACTGGATTCAGATATCTCCAACAGCAGCGGCAGCACCCTGTTAGTAGCCAGTAATGATACTGTAACATTTACCTATACTGACCCTTATCTGGCCAACGGCAGTTCCGGCAACATAACAGCGGCACAAACAGCCGTGATTGCTTTCAGTTATGCTCCGGTAGCTCTGGATGTTACGGAAAGCGGCGAAGGTTATGTTCAAGTGCAGTTTGCCAATCCGGACAGTCCTGATATTACTATTTCCGAAACCAATTACGGTGAAGGCGGGGATATAACCTGGATGCAGGTTTATTTCTCCAATGCTGCCGGTGATGAAACATTTTTAGCCCGCTTTACAACCAAAAAAACTACAGGTACACCGCAGTATTATCAGGGAAATTATGGCGGAGCTTTTTCCTATAATGCGGCTACACAATTTTATACCGGAAGCAATATTATTGTACCCAAAGGCACGGATCTTTATTTTTATGTCTATGCTGATTACCGCCCTGATTCAATCCTGGGTGATGTCAATAAATATACAGATCCGTATACAATCACTACTTCCGGCACTCCCATAGCAGCACCTGTTTCCATGAGTGTTACCATAACCAATGATTATAGTTTCACTATGAACTGGGTACCTGCTGCTGCCGGCATCCCGGACGGTTATAAAATATATGTAAGTGAAGATCCGGCCAACAGAGGATTTCCCAAAACAACTATTACCAATACAAACACCACCAATTACAGTGTTACCGGTCTGATGCCTGGTACTGCCTATTATACGTGGGTTTCAGCTTTTGATATTGCTTCAGAAAAATACTGCGGCAGTAATCTGGTTACTACTACCGGTACAACTCCAGCGCCCGCATCTATCAGTACTTTTGACTGCGGGATTGTTACTAATCTGCGCCTCGGCAGTGAAGCAGAAGCTGTTGATGACAATACCGGTACCTACTGGTGGGCCAACAACCAGACAGGAGCTGCTACTGAAGCTGTATTTATAGATCTCGGTACCTCCCAAACTCTGACTTTTTTAAAAGTTTACTGGCATGACAGTGAAACTTTTTTTGATACTTATAATGTATATGTCACAGATGATACCAACAGCGGCAACTGGGGCAGCGCAGTTGCTGTAGACCAGTCCATTATTGGTGCCGGTGATCCCGGTCCTGTCGTTACTGAACTGGGCAGCGCTGCCGGCCGTTATATTGTTATTGAAGCTAACAATACCGGCCAGTGGTGGCGTATACATGAGATTGATGTGTATCAGTAAATAATCCTCAGCAATATGCATGAACATTAAAAGCCGGATCGTAAATAAAGAAACAAATTTGCTTTACAAATTAACTGTTTTGCTTTAAAAAGGTATTAGTCTCCGCAAAAACAGATCAGAGCCACTGTATAGTTGCTGCTGCATATAACTGCTGGTCAACTTCCACCTTAAATTAAGGCTTACAGTATGTTTTATTGGCTGGTTATTAAAACCGGCCCCGGACACTGCGCAAACAGTTTAATTTAAAATAAAAAAAACAAAGTATCCTTTCCTTGTTCTGCTTTAGACAAAAAAAATAAAATGTTATAAAAAAAATGTTATAAAAAACATTGACATATACTTTAATAAATAGTATAATATTATACAAACGTTTGCAAATATTATTCAAGGAGTCAGTTTATGTTTCCCAATATTAAATATTTTTTTTTCACAGTTATTACAGCGGTTTTTATAATCAGTTTCAGCTGTAAAGATAAAGACCGTACTATAGATTCTAACCCGAGTTCAACCAGTAGTTCTCTCTCAGCTGCTTCTTCTGCAGACTCATCTATGTCAGCTTTATCAAGTTCAGTAGCCAGCTCTGCCGGCAGCTCCCTTAGTAGCAGTTCAGATAGTAGCAGCTTAACCAGTACCAGCTCAGTTGTTTCATCAAGTTCAGTATCAAGTACCAGCACATCATCTGCTGCACCATCTGTAACACTGGGTGTTTATACAGAATCGACAATGGATAACACTTGGGTAGGAACAGTTCTGCAAAGCTATGCTAATGCCTCCAACGCGGAAGTTACTACTGATGCCAGCGAAGGAACGACTAGTGTATATGTAAATCTGCCCGGTGATGGTGATGGTTTTCAAATCGCGGCCGCAAGTAGCGACCGACAGGCATATTCAAACGGATACCTTAACTTCTCTATTAAATCATCTTCAGCTACTGACTTTGTAACAGTCAGAATTAAGGGAACAGGATTTGATGCATTTGTCGATCTAGGCAGTTATGTTACTCTTGACGGAACGTGGCAAAATGTCAACATCCCCCTTGCAGATTTTTCGGGTGCAGATCTGACCGTGGTTAGTATTCCTTTTGTTCTCGGAGTACATGGCGGTGCAGGCAGTTTTTCCGGCAACATTGATAACGTTTATTGGAGTTATTAAAAAAATATCTTGACCATATCCGCTTTGAATAAGCAGGTATATTTTCATTAATAATATGTTCAGGATTTCAGAATCTGCAGAATAAAGGCGACTTTCCTAATTCTGCTATCCGGTTATCCTGACCATATTTTTCTTTTTTTCCAGCCATCCTATCCATATCAATACTCATTAAGTATAAGTTTCCGTATAAATTTCCTGAATTATCTTGACATACAAACAAAAAAAATGTAAACCAAAGATTTTTAGTGGTGATCACCGAGCAAGCTAAGCAAATAAATACAAGCCACTATAGGTCAGGGTAAACGCACTCAATTTATTTGCTGAAATGGGTTGAAATAGTTATACACAGAGACCACCAAGGATCTCAGAGGACCACAGAGTTATTTTTTTTAAATATTTAGGCTTACTTGAATTTTTTTCATTAAATCCATGCTAAAATCGAAGAATTTCATCACTTGAAAAAAATTTGGTAACTATTGAGGATCTAAAACGACTGCGAAATGCTGTTTTGCCAATACCAAATCCCAGACGTGTACGCCTTAAAGTGCTCCACCCGCTAGAATCTCTCATTGTGTCGTCAATTATTTCCGTCCTTTCAGGTTGTGAAACTTGGGATAAAATTGAAGTTTTTGTTTTTAGGAACTTAGCATGGTTCCAGCTTTTTTTAAATTTTCCTAATGGAGCCCCATCTCACGATACCTATAATCGTATATTTACTCTAATAAATCCCGATTATTTTGAAGAATGTTTTACTAGATGGGCAGAAGAAATGGACAAGATTCTCACCAAAGAGCAAAAAATTGATGTGGGCAGACCCAGTTTTGCTATTGATGGTAAAACCTCCCGCAGGTTCATAAAATCAAAAAAGGTTTAGGACCATTACACCTGGTTAATGCTTGGGCTACAAATAATGGACTTATTCTTGGTCAGCTAAAGACTGCTAACAAATCAAAGGAAATTACAGCAATTCCCAAACTGCTAGATAAAATCAACATTGAAAACGGTATAGTTACCATAGATGCAATGGGGTGTCAGCAACCTATTGCACAGAAAATAGTATCAAAAAAAGCTAACTATATACTTACGGTGAAGGAAAACCAGGGAAGAACTTATGATTTAATCACCGAGCTATTTGAAGAAAACCCTGGCTCTCAAACCTGGCATAAATATGAGAGTGAAGAAAATAATAAACATGGCCGCAGTGAACAGCGCGTGTATTATGCGACAGATATATTAAACGACAGCATTGTGCTTCAAATGAGATGGCATAAACTTTCTTCAGTTGTTATGACAGAGAGCATGCGCTTGATAAACGGAGAGCAAAAAAAAGAAAAAAAATATTATATAAGTTCTTTAAAGGCAGAGGAGATAAAAGAAATAGGTGAATCAATTAGAGCGCATTGGCAGATAGAAAATTCTCTTCATTGGGTATTGGATGTGGTATTTCGAGAGGATGAGTGCAGAAAGCGAAATAAAAATGCTGGTAGAAATTTTGCACTGGTACGGAAGTTTGCCTTAAATCTCCTTAAAGTCCAGCAACCAAAAATGAAAAAAAATACAGCATGCGAATGATGCGGAAAATTGCCGATTTTGACCGTAAATTTTTGTTTGAAACTATTGGAGTTAATCAATAAAAGCCAGCCTCCGAGGTCCTCGGTGCTTCTCGGAGGCCTCCGTGTCCCCCTTTTTGTGTTTACCTAACGAGTGCGTTTACCCTGCACTATAGGTAGACCTGCTTCTGTATATTACCGCCGGTCAACTTCCACCTCAAGAACATGCTTCAAGTTGTGCTTGAAGCCAAAGACGGCCGGAACTCCGGTTCTTTTCAGGCAAAGAGCCGGATAAAAAACAGTAAGGACGGAGCAGAAAA
>CAZFAK010000061.1:0-13580 GCA_964517045.1 uncultured Spirochaetia bacterium
ATTTAATTGTCGAAAATAAGATGGAATTAATAGATTTATATTTTAGTCTCTTGTGACTCTCTGCGATTCTCAGCGGCTCTCTGTGTAACTTTTACAGGAATGAAAATTCACACCCATATAATAGTGAAACTCGTAAATTACGGCAATTGATAGTAAAATTTAACAAGCAAACAAGGACAGTGTATGGCCCAGCCCTATGATAAAAATCATATAGAAAATTATTACAACAGTTCCCGGCCTGTTTATACGCTCTACCGTATTCTGCAGATGAATATCTGGCGCTTGCTGCTTTTTTTAATAGTTTTTACTATTAAACATCTGCCCGTTCTGATAACTCCCCTGTATCTGCGCTATACGATTGCTATTGTAAAAGAGCCGACAGGCCATGAGATTTATGACCTGTGGCTTATCAATATTATCTTTTTTATAGTTATATTACAAAATCTGCCCAGCCATATGCTTTTTGCAAAAATGGTAATCCGCCGCATCCGTACTATGGAACACCGGCTCCGGGCCGCCCTTATACGCAAGCTGCAGCAGTTGTCTATCACTTTTCATACCGGCAGCAAATCAGGCCGGCTGCAGTCCAAGGTTTTACGCGATGTTGACAATGTGGTCCAGATGGGCAACCATCTCTTTCACATCGGCTTTACCAATGTAGTATCTATAACATGGTCGTTAGCTATTGCTTTCTCCAACGACTACATTGTCGGAATATTCTTTGTAGTGTGTATGCCCATAGCCGGCTTTCTTATCTATAAATTTAAAAGCAAGATGGCTGCGCATAACCGTTCTTACCGTATCCAGCTGGAATCCATGAACTCCAGTGTAGCGGAAATGATAAACTCCATACCGGTAAGCCGTGCTCATGGTATTGAACAAAGTGAGATACGTAAAGCTGATAAATATTTTCACAAGATTTATAAAGCAGGCAGTGATGTGGATATGGTTAACCAGATATTTAACGCCTCTACCTGGATGTCTTTAAAAACCGCCATGACAGCGGTTATTGCTTTTACAGCTTTTCTGGTTTTCTACGGTAAAATGCCTCTGGAAAATATTATGATGTACAACAGTCTTTTTGTACTGGTACTGCACGGAATACACAGTATTTTAAGTTTCATGCCCTTTCTCGCGCGCGGACTGGAATCAGTAAAGTCTATCGGCGAGGTCCTGGAGTCTCCTGATCTGGAGTATAACCAGGGCAAAGAAACAGTCAGTCAGGTTAAAGGAGCAATAAAATATGATCATATTTATTTTTCCTATAATAACCGGCAAAATGTTATAAAAGATTTTTCCCTGGATATCAGGCCGGGCGAATGCATTGCCTTTGTCGGCGAATCAGGAGCCGGTAAATCAACTATTGTCAATATGACCATCGGTTTCTGGCGGCCGCAGCAGGGACAGATACTGTTAGACCAAATTGATTATAATAATATTGATATGCGCAGCTGGCGGCAGCACCTGGCAGTGGTTCCCCAGAATACGATTCTTTTTTCCGGCACTATCCGCGAAAATATTACTTATGGTTTAAATAATATCAGTGATGCAAAGCTGACCCGGACTGTAGAAGCGGCTAATCTTACCACTACTATAAATAATTTGCCGGACAAGATCAATACCTATATAGGAGAAAACGGTTTAACCTTATCCGGGGGACAGCGCCAAAGAGTAGCTATTGCCCGGGCATTGATCCGGGATCCGGCTGTGATAATACTGGATGAGGCCACCTCTTCTCTGGATGTCGTGTCCGAAAACCAGGTACAAAAAGCAATCAATAACCTTATTCAGAACCGGACCACCCTTATTGTAGCCCACCGCCTGTCCACTATCAGACATGCAGACAGAATAATTGTTATGAAAAAAGGAAAAATAATTGAGCAGGGCACCCAGGAACAACTGCTGCAGCTTAACGGTGAGTTTGCCAAACTAAAAAATCTGCAAAACTGAAATGAATATCAAACGTTCCTATAATTGTTTTTTCCTAACCGCCGGCGGGCGAAAATTCACTGACCTGTCCGCCGCTTTCTGGAATTCCCTGGGATATAATGATCCTTTTTTAAATAAAACAGTTAAAAATGTTTTAAAGTACACTGACCATCCGCACCGCCTGCTGCAGAGTACACCTGATACTGCACCACGCCGACATTCGCGGTTTATTAACCTGTACAAACTGCAGTCATTTCCATATACTTATATGCTTTCTCCTGCCGGACTGACAAGGTTTTTTGATAATTTTTCTGCCGAGCCCAAAGGTACGGAAGGTTTTCATTTTTTTCCGTTCCCGGGACAAAAAAACTCTGCTAAAAATAAACTTTACATTTATGATGATCATTTTCTGTTATTCCAAAAAAAACCTGATCCTGTCAGGCCCAGTCTCCTGGTTGCCGGTTTTCCGCCTGCAGCCGGCACCGGCTGGGCGGATTGTATAAATAAATTTGACTTTATCCTTATTACGCCGCCGGCCGGAATATTAAGTGAATACCTGCTTTGTTCCCGCCAAAAATATGACCTCCCCTGCGCCTGGCAGCCGGGCTGGCTGAAACTGCTTCAACGTATCAGCTGTTACCAAAACCGTATCCGCTTTAAAAAAAAACAGCAGGCTGTTGCTGCTGTAATGAAAGAGATAAGTCTCAGTATAAAAAAATACCGGCACACTGCAGCAGCCGCCAGCCAGGGGAATTATTATAAAATCAGTTTAGCCGGCTCTCCATCTGTTGCGGATACTGGTCTGCGCCGGGTTTTTTACCGGGAAATAACTTTTGTGATGAAACAAAATTATCTCTACCTGGCCCTGCCTTATAATACTCCCCTCAATCATATACCGGGAAAAATTAAAACACTGTTAAAGTGGCTGCAGGCAAAAGAAACTCAAAAATAAAGCTTATTTAATTTAGTAAGCACCTCTCTCATTTTCTCTGTGGACTGCGGCAGTAAAATAACATGAGAGGCGCCCATGGCCCGGCATTTGGCAGCAGCCTTTTTATTCACATGCCGCATGGTAACCACTACCGGTATGGCAGCCAGTTCACTGTCATGTTTTACTTCATCCAGTATTTCCAAAGCAGGCATTTCCGGTATTGCATAGTTTATGATAAGCAGTGCGGGCCGCGGCGCGTTTTGCGCATTGAATTTACCCCAGTGCTTTAAATAATCCAGCAGTACAAGACCATTATACAGGGAACGTAAAGTACCTTTTTTTGTAGCTGAACTCTGCCAGACTGCGGCAGCAAGCTTGCATACTGCTTTATCCGGCTCACCCAGCAAACATACCTTATTTACCATTTTTCTATTTTTTAATTATTTTAATTTGTAATTTATTTTTTAGCAAATTTTTTCCCCGGTTAAACAAAATTTTATATGATAAATTTTATATGGTAAATATAGAAGATATAAGTGTTAAATAATAAATAAGGCGGAGTTTTTCAGTATTTACTTGACAAATATAAAAAAAAAGGACAATATATAGATATAAATTAAACGTAATAATTTAAAAAATATCTTTTTGGAGGATAAGAATGGATTTTAAAGCCATACCCCTGTTCAAAGCACTGCAGGAAAGTAAAATAGACGATAGTGGCGGTTATATAAGTACCGGCAGGTTCAGCCCCAACTCTATATACGCAGTTTTTAAAACTATTAAGTTTAAAAATATAAAAGGCATGTCTTTTGATGACGAAGAGGCTGTTTTTAATACTGACGGTAAAATGCTTTATTTTTTATATGAACCGCGTACTTATCTTTTGAAACATGTGGAACCTGTGCACCGGAAAGAAGAAGAAGCCATCCCCTACCGTTTTTCCGAATGTACTAAAGTTTTAACTAATGAAAATGACAAAATCTTTTTCGGCAAAAAACCCAAAGTCTCCTATAAAACATTTACTGTTTCCAAACCGCGTGATCAAAATTTTGCTTATTATTTCCCCTTCACTGATAAGGATGTAGATACTATCCTGGAGGTATATAAAAAGATTTTTACTCATGATTATCACCTGACTGAAAGCAAGACTAAAACCATACTTATACACATTAAAAAACTTATTGAATTATTGGAAAAAATATAATTTTTTGTTCTTTGAATTTACTGTTCTTTTCCGTAAAATAAATATATAAATACATCCAAGTCCTGCCAGGGGTGTTCTTTACTATTTATTATTATTATATTATTATATACTACACCTGTTTATGGAAAATTTCTGGTACCGGTACTGGTTTAACGAAAAATATCTCATGCTTTACGGCCATCGCAACCACAGCGATGCCCTGGATCAGATAAATCTTTATCTCAATACTGCCTGCCCGCTCAAAACTGACAGGATCCTTGACCTGGCCTGCGGTCAGGGACGGCACTGCAATATTTTACATAACAAAGGGTACAGGGTAGAGGGACTGGACCTGTCCCCTGCCCTGCTTAGCCTGGCCCGGCAAAAATATCCGCATATCACTTTTCATCAAAGCGATATGCGGCAAATACCGGGAAGGTATAACCACATTCTTTCGCTCTTTACCAGCTTCGGCTATTTTAAAGATAAAGAAAATGAAAAAGTGATAAAAAATATAGCTGCTTCTCTCCTGCCCGGAGGCATTATCTGGCTGGATTTTTTTAACAGTTCTTATATAAAAAAAAATTTAGTTAAAAAAAATCAAAGAGTAAATAAAAAGGGAGTTACTATTTCCGAAGAAAGAGAGATAAATAATAAACGGATATACAAAAAAATATTTATTGAAAAAAATAATAAAAAAGAAAAATACATCGAATCAGTGCGTATGTATACCAAAGAGGAATTATGCACCCTGTTGAAAAAATATAATTTTACTGTAAAAAATATTATAGGCGACTACTACGGAAAAAAGTGGCACAAAGATTCCCGGCGCACTATTGTTTTTGGAAAACTAAATGAAACATAATATCATTACCGGTCAGCAGACCCATCTGCTCGGCGGCCCCTTGTTTGTCCTTTATAAAATCATGGGAGCTATTATAGAAGCCCAAACCAGTCAGGGTACAGCTGTTTACTGGCTGGAGACCAATGATGCCGACTTTGCGGAAGTCAATCACTTTTATTATATAAATAAAAATAAAAAACTTGAAAAAGCAGTCTGGCAAAAAGACACCGGCGGTCTCTGTATCGGCAAGGTAGCAATAGATGACAATCTGATTAATTTGCTGCAGCAATTCCTGGACAGTATACAGCAAACAGAGTTTACCCCGGAACTGAAAAATATTATTTTATCAGCTTATAAAAAAGGTTCTACCCTGGGACAGGCTTCCCTGGCTCTGGCCCGGAAAATTTTTAAAAAATTTCCGCTGCAGTTTTTTGATCCTTCCCGCAGAGAATTTCTCACCTTTATTAAACCTATTCTGTTAAGGGAAGCCGCCCTGACACCGGACAAAACTCAAGCCAATTTCTTCATTCTTGATAAAAATATACGTAAAGCGGTTTTTAAAAAGGACGGTTTATTTTTTGACCGTAAAAATAATCCTGTCAAACCGGAAAACTATTTATTGCTGCCCAATGTAAAAACCAGAAGCATCTGTCAGGACGCCTATTTTAACTGCGGCAGCTATATAGCCGGGCCGGCTGAACAAAAATATTTAAAAAAACTGCAAAACAAATACAAACAGCACAAAATACAGCCCGCAACCATAATTCCCCGGATGTCGGCTGCTGTCATTGAAAAACAGCATCTGCGTCATTTTAAACGTCTCAGTCTGAAACCTGCACAGCTGGACCGGATAAACTGGGAAAAAGAAAAAAAAAAAATTCTAGCCGCAACAGGTTTCAACGAAAAAAAAGTAACCGGAAAATGCCGTAAAGCTGAAAGAAAATACCTTGACCGGCTGCAACAGGCCGGTATACCTCTGGCAAAACTTAAAAAAGAAACAGAACAAAACCTTAAACATGCCCTGGGGTTTATGCGGCGGCAGGCACGGGAGAAAGCTGCAGCCAAACTGAATTCCTGGCAGCTGCTCAAACAGCATTACAACCCTCTGGGCAACCCGCAGGAACGTATATATAATATCTTTTATTACGTCAATCTGTACGGCCTGGATAATTTTCTTGATTATATTTACCGCAGTTATAACCGGAATAAAAAAATACTGGAGATGTACCATGATTGATATTATGGCTTTTGGCGCCCATCCTGACGATGTGGAAATTTTTATGGGAGGCAGTCTCTTGAAATTTCAGGACCAGGGTTATCAGACTGCTGTTTGTGATCTAAGCCGCGGCGAATCCGGTACCCACGGCAGCGCAAAACTGCGCGCCCGGGAAGCAGAACAGGCCGCTGCTATACTGGGACTTGCTGTCAGAGAAACTCTTGATATGCCGGACAGCAATATTCAATGCACCCGCGAAAATAAAATTAAAATAATTAAAATAATCCGTCAATACCAACCGGAAATTATTTGCAGTTTTTGGGGCAGCACCCGCCATCCTGATCATAACAATACCGGCTGCCTGGTCCGGGAAGCCGCTTACCTGGCCGGCCTGAAGAAGATAGATACCGGGCAGGAACCGTTCCGGCCCTCCGCCTTTATAGGTTTCCCGGAACTGCGCCTCTACCGCCGGCCTGATATGGTAGTGGACATAACCCCCTTTTACGAAAAAAAAATAGCGGCTATCAAAGCTTTCAGCTCCCAGGTAAAAACATCATCCCAACAGGAATCAAAGCAAAACAAACGCAAAAGTCTGATACGTTCCGATGAATTCTGGGAGATACTAAACGCCCGGTCCCGTATGGCTGGTTCATTTATAGATGTAAAATATGGCGAACCCTTTATGAGTAAAAATCCGCTAAAACTGCTTGATCCTGTTAAAGCATTTAAAAAAAATATAAAATGAAAATAGCAATTTTATGTTATCACCGCCTGGGCGGCTCCGGCATTATTGCTTACGAGACCGGATATTATCTGGCCAAATACAAAAAATATGAAGTACACTTTGTAGGCCTGGAACCGCCCTTTCGTTTTTACAGGGACCGGCTGCCCAATCTTTTTTTTCACCGGATATACATGGAAAATTATCCGGTTTTTAACTACCAGCCCTATACTCTGTCTCTGGCCAGCCAGCTGGCAGAATTAATTGACCTGTATCAACTGGATATTATCCACAGCCATTACGCCCTTCCCCATGCCACGGCAGCCCTGCTGGCAAAGGAGATGGCATCCAGAAAGGTTAAATGCGTAACTACCCTGCATGGTACAGATGTAACTGTTGTGGGCTCAGGCAAAACCCTTTACCGGATCACCAAGCACTCTATTCTTAACAGTGATCATGTTACTGCTGTATCAGATGCCATAAAAAAAGACTCGGAAAAAAATTTTAATCTGCCCCGGGATTTTATAACTACGGTCTACAATTTTATCAATCCGGAAGTATTTTATCCTCCGCCGGACAATACTCCCTCCAGGGATAAAATAATCTTTACTCATATATCCAATCTCCGGCCGGTTAAACGGCCGCTTGATGCTGTGCATATATTTACAGAAATTAATAAACAAATTAAGATCAACAGTGAATTATGGATATCAGGCGACGGTCCCCTCTTGCCTGAACTCCAAAAAGCAGCTGCAGTAAGCAAACTGGCGCCCAGGATTAAGTTTCTCGGCGTCAGAGCAGATATCGAAACAGTACTGCAGCAGGCTGATTTTTTACTGCTTCCCAGCCGGGAGGAAGCCTTTGGCATGGCTGCCCTGGAAGCTATGGCCTGTAAAACCATACCTGTAACAACTGCTGCCGGCGGTCTGCCGGAAGTAATTGACCATCAGCAAAGCGGTATTCTTTTTCCCTGCGGCAAAATCAAACAGGCAGCAGCTGCTGTTAAAAAGATTATTAATGACGGAGAGGTAACGCGCATGAAAAACACTGCTGCTCTACAGGCAGTCAACAAGTTCAATATCCATCAGATAATGGGGCAATACGAACAAATATACCTGGAGTAAACCATTAAAATCCTTTTAACCCTGCTGCCTTATCTCAAAAAATACCGCTTTATTCTTACTGCGGGACTGCTTTTTCTTATCCTGCAGAATTATGCCTGGAAATCAGCAGCAGATACAATCAAAGCAACCCTGGATGAAATAGCTGCTGCGAACAAAAGAGAAACCGTATTAAACTATCTACTGGCTATCAGCTGGAAAATGATCACTGCCTATTTCTGTATGGTGCTTATGCGCTATTTAATGATCGGCACCTCCCGCCGGGTGGAAAATGATATCCGGCAAAGCATTTTTCATAAACTTATCTATCTGCCGGAGAGTTTTTTTATGAAACACCGGCGGGGAGATATTATTTCCCGGACAACCAATGACCTTAATGATGTACGCACCCTGCTGGGACCTGGTATTATGTATATTCCCAATTCCCTTTTCCGGCTGATAATATTTGCACCAGTACTGGTTTCCCTGAACGCCCGTCTATCATTCTATCTGCTGCTGCTGATCATCTTTTTGCTTGTATTAATAATACTGATAATGCCCCGTATCAGACCGTTATTTCAGGCTGTACAGAAACATATCGGCAAAATAAACAACCGGGCTTATCAACTGATAGCAGGTATTACTACTGTCCGTCTGCATACTATGGAAAAATCAGAAACCAAACGCTTTGCCCGGCTAAATAAAGAGTATATTCAAAAACAGATGCATGTCATAAGATATATGGCTTTTCTCTGGCCCTTTTTTATGTTTCTTTTTACCAGCGGCGAACTTATTATTTTATACTTGGGAGGATTGGCTGTGCAGCAGGGGAAAATGACCTGGGGGGATATGTATCAGTTTTCCCTGATGTTTGCCATGCTTACTTTCCCGGTATTATCCCTGGGCTGGATCATGTCCCTTATTCAGCAGGGTATCGCAGCCTTAAACCGTATCAATGAGATATTAAAACAACCCCTGCCCCGTATCAGTAAACCGTTAGATCCCGGTCAGGGGCCGGTACAATATTATATTAACCGGCTTAGCTTTACCTATCCTGGTAAAAAAAAACCTGCGGTAGATAACATATCTTTTACAATCAAGCCGGGAGAGACCCTGGGCCTTACCGGACCTATAGGCTGCGGCAAAACCACCCTGTGCCAAATCTTGACCGGATTGATTAAAATTAAAAAGGGGCAGGTATTCATAAACGGTATTGATATTACCAAAATAGCAGAAGAAAATATTTTTCAGAATATTGCCTATATCCCCCAGAAGACGTTTCTGTTTTCCGATACTATTTTAAATAATATAGCACTGGGCGGGAAACCTGATTTAAAAAAAATAAAAAAAGCAGCAGCAACTGCGGCATTACGTCGGGAAATTGAAAATTTACCCTCCGGCTTCTATGAAACCATAGGAGAAAATGGAATAACTCTTTCCGGCGGGCAGCGCCAGCGTACCGCTATAGCAAGAGGCATCCGCAAAGAGGCTGAACTGCTTATATTTGACGATGCTCTCTCCAGCGTGGATGCTGATACGGAAAGACGCATTATAAATAATATGCAAAACCTGCACCAAAAAAAAAGCATGCTTCTTATATCACACCGTATCTCCTCCCTTCGCATTGCTGACCGTATTCTGGTTATGGATAAAGGTAAAATAATTGCCCGGGGTACGCATCAAAAACTGCTGCGGCAAAACAGCCTTTACAATAAACTGGCGCGTTTACAACAGCTAAGCAGAGAAATGGAGGGAAAGTAAATTGCTCTCACCCGCAAAAATTAAATTTCTTGATCTTAGTTTACTCAAACGGCTTTTAAAATACCTCAGGGCAAACAACGGTACAGCTCTCCTGGCAGTAATTTTTATGTTGCCTGCCTCTATTTTAAGTATTATCCACCCTCTTATAATAAAAAAAACAATTGATCAAAATATTATTAATAATAGTATGGAAACTTTTCGGCAAAATATTGTACTGTTTTTACTGATCCTGTGCAGCTCTCTGATCTTTCGTACACTGTATCGTTACTTTATTGAATATCTCGGTCAAAAAATTGTCTTTCGCCTGCGTATGGATATTCTCCAGAAAATATTCAGGCTTCCTGCAAGTTACTTTGACCGCACACCGGACGGTAAAACACTGACCAATATTACCAATGACGTTGAATCAGTAAGAAAATTTATGTCAGACGGTATACTGGCGGTAGCAGGGGAAAGCATCAAGCTGATAGTGATCATCACGCTTATGCTGCAAATAAACAGCAGTGCTGCTTTGATCTCTTTTGCTATTCTGCCTGTATTTGCCGGTATAACCCTGCTATTCCGCAACAGTATACGCAGCGGTTTCCGCAGCGTAAGAGCTGCCAACTCTGATATAAACCGTACTATGGTAGAATCGCTGGCCGGACGGCGGGAAAATGCTGTTTTTGAAAACCGGCGGCAGGCCGCTCAAAAATTTGCCGGCTTCAGCAACTCCTACCGCAATGCCTTTCTGAAAGTAATACTCTCTTACTCCTTCTATCTTCCTATGATTGATATCATCAATATTATCAGCTCAATAATCCTTTTAGGCTATGCCCATTACTATATCAACATAGATATCTCTATAGGAACACTTTTTGCCTTTTCCAATTTTATGGGAATGTTTTTCCGGCCTTTACGCCGTATATCGGAACGTTTTAATACTTTTCAGTCAGCAATGGCCGGCAGTGAACGTATATTTTCTTTGCTTGATGAAAAAGAGGAAACTTATACATATGCCCGGCAGGAAACAGCTCTAAATTTTAACGACCTGCCGCCGGATATTATATTTAAAAATGTCAGCTTTTCATATAATAAGGGCAGTTCGCAGAAAATTATCAACGATCTTTCCCTTCATATTAAAGCAGGCGAAAAAGTAGCTATTGTAGGTCCTACCGGTGCCGGCAAAACAACTATTATTAAACTGCTTAACCGTCTTTACGAAACAGACAGCGGATCAATATTAATAAACGGAAAGGATATAAGGTCAATCAATAAAACCCGGCTGCGCTCATTTATCTCTACCATACCGCAGAAAGTTTTTCTGTTCAATGGTACTGTTAAAGATAATATATCCCTTTTCAAGAAAGAGATAACAACCGAAAAAGTTAAAAAGTGTGCTCTCAGAGTTAAAGCCGGCGCCTTTATCGATGCCCTTCCCGGCAACTATGACGAAAACCTTCTTGAAGAAGGTAAAGCAATATCCAGCGGCCAGAAACAGCTTCTATCATTTGCCCGGGCTATAGGGGAGGAGTCTGATATCTTAATCCTGGATGAAGCTACAGCTAATATTGACACCTTTACCGAACAGCTTATTGAAAGCGGTATGCAGCCATTACTTAAAAGTAAAACAGCGCTAATTATCGCCCACCGTTTATCTACTATAAAGAATGCAGATAGAATACTGGTAATACACAAGGGACAGTTAGTGGAATCCGGCACGCATGCCGCTTTAATTAAACAAAACGGATTATACAGCAGATTGTATAAAATGCAGCAATTAGCAACTGCTATTGATTAAAAAACAGTTCTCCTGTACCCCTGCTGTCTTATACCAGCTGCTGAGCTCTTGCTATTTTTAATAATTTACTTTATACTGATATAATTAAATTTCAGCTTGTTTCTAAAACTTTATGGAAAAAAATACAGAACCCTCTACAGCCAGTTTTAAGTATTTACTGGAACTATTTATCAAAGTTTTTTCTTTTATTTTGTTATTACGCTTTATTTTCTTAAATTTTATTACTTCTGTTTATAATTCATTTATTCCGGAAGCTGTTTATGATTTATGTTTCAACTTTTTTAACGCAGCCCTGATAATTTTTGCCGCGGCTCTCATCCTGTTTCTGCTTTTCTTTTATATTAAAAAAAAGGGACTGGACTTTTATTTCTTTGCTCTGCCCGTAGTTTTTTTCGCAATGGAAATACTGCTGCACACATTCAGCCAATCATCTGCTTTATACAAAGCTGCCTGGACAGCAAAGCTACTGGCGCTTATTGCCGCCCTGCTTTATTTTACTATAATAAATTACAGAAAGGCTTTCAATGAAAACCGGAAGGCCTATTATCTGTATACCGGTATAGCTCTTACTGCAGGACTTTTGTCAGTACTTTTACAAAAATGCAGGCCCATGTATCTGATCTTAACCTTTCAAAGTCACATTATTCTACTTACAACCTCCCTGTTTATTATGCGCTCTGTTTTAAAATCCCTTTTAAAAGAAAAGGTAAATATACTCAGCTTTATGATAAGCATATTGCCTCTCTTACTGGCAACGAGCATTCTGTTTCTATACTCTTTCAACATCAAAATATACCAGAGTATGTTTGCCAATAATTTATATACCAATACCTATTTTAATGACTACTGGTATTATATATATTACGGAATCCTGCTGTTTTATATTTTATACAATTTTTACCGCCGGAAAATATCCCGGTCTATACCTGCTGTAGTCTTTATTCTGGTTTTATCCTTAAATTTTGCCGATAAACTTGATTACCTGCTGATACTTATATTTACCGGAGTCACTCATTATTATCTGAGTTCACCCTATAAAAAAAAAGCAGCCAGTAACAAGTTGCAGCATGAAACAGCTTAAATATTTTATTTTCTTTTTACTGCTTATTTCAGGGCTCTTTATATGGCTTTTTATCCGGTATATTTATACAGCCGGGCTTTCCAGCGACCTGGATTCAGATAAAGAACGGGTAATAGTATTTTTATTAGCCGGTTTGCATAACAACCAGAAAATAGAAAATGCTAATATTGTCTTTTTAAATAATAAACAAAAACATTTTTACACCTACAGTGTACACCCCGGGGTAGCCTGCACTAATAATAAAAACCCGGTAAAAATATTTTCACTTAACAGTTTTAACCGGGTCAAACAGGAACTGGAGAAAATAATTGGCCGTAAAATTGATTATACGCTCAAAGTTGATAATAAAGATATTTTAAAACTTGTTAAAATTTTCGGCGGCACCTCATTTATTAATACGGTTTCCAGTAATAATCCCTTTGGTCCGGTTTATATCAACAGCAGTAATTATTTTCCTTTTCTAAAAAAACTGAAACGGAAGAACACCCGCCGCGATACTGTTTACAGCATCTGGTACAATATGCTGCATAAAAGTTTAATCTTATATAACTCATTTAAAAAAGGTGATGTACCGGTTGAAAATATTTATAACCATGTTAGTACTGATCTAAGCCGGCGCGACTTTTTAAACCTGACCGGCTGCTTTATTAGAAATATAACCAACATATATTCTTCCTACAGCAGAATGAATGTTGAGATACGGAAAACCGAGCAAAACAGTTATTTTTTTCCTTTAAAGAACGGCAGTTATGACCGTCGTAAAATAAACAAAGCGCTCCGCAAAATAGCAAGCGGTGATGCGAAAATAAAATGTTTTCCGCTTACCCTGCAGATAAAAAACGCTACCCTGTATAACCGCCTTGCCGCCTTTGCAGCAGGCAGATTACATTATAAGAGATGTGATGTCCAGGAGTACATGACCTCTGATTTCAGATCTGCTACTTCTTTTATAATTGACCGTTGCGGTTCAGTTATAAAACGTAATTATATAAAAAAAATCAATAAAATTTATAATATTTATTTTAATGTTGATT
>CAZFAK010000062.1:0-13482 GCA_964517045.1 uncultured Spirochaetia bacterium
ATATTTAAGGGTGAGACAGGCAAGGGTATTGATTACAGCCGGTTCCCCGGGCCAGGTATGCAGTGCATTTTGCAGAGTATGAAAGGCTTTTCCGGTTTGACCTGAGCGGGCCAGGGCAAGGGAGCTGAGAATAGAGGCGGACCTTACCAGCTCATCTTTGTTGCTTTTATCTAATAATGGTTTGAAATAGGGAAGTGCTTTTTGGTATTTACCGACTTTGTAAAGTAAGACAGCGTAGTAGTAGCTGTCTACCGGATCCAGTTTCTCCTTTTGGCGCAATTAAAAATGCGCAGCGGTCTGGCGGTAATTTTGTTTTAAAAGGTAAATACGGCTTAAAGTTTTTTTTATGTGCGGAGCCAGCCGGTCTTTTTGGTCCAGTATGCTTTTAAGCATATCAGCAGCCAGCCGGTATTTCTTTTTTTTTATCAGGTATACTGCATAATGATATTTAATTATGGTGGTATTACGGGATTGTGTCAGGGCTTTATGGAAATACGAGCTGGTTTCTTTAAAGGACGCGCCCAGGGCAGCATGATTGAGAGCCAGTAAAAAGTAAGCAGTTTCAGTGTATAAATGTTTTAGGGAAAACTCCAGATATTTGTTGCAATATTTCAGTGACTTTTGGTAGTCATTAAGAAAATAAAAAGATAGAGCTATTTTTATTAAACTGGAGTCATAGGTATAATATTTTTTAAATTTTTCCGGCTTATAAAACTGCAGTGCTTTGGTAAAATTATTTTTTCCGTAATGGAGGTCCCCGCATTTTTCATAAGCATAATAATATTCAGGATCAGTTTTAATTGCTTTTATATAAGCCTGCATGGCTTTTTGTTTATCTATCTTTTCATAAACAGTTCCCTGCAGGAAATAAGCAAAAGCTGTTTTTTTTATAGTAAGCGCTTTACCGGTATTTTTTAAAGCAGTTCTGAATAAACCCATATTTTTATTACACTGCGCTTTTAACAGATAGATAGTATACAGTTGTTTTTTTTTATGAACAGCACCGGTAATCTCATCAAGAATATCAGCAGCCAGAGCATATTGCCGGTTTTTAATAAAGGTTACGGCATTATTAACTTCTCTGGCATAGGACTTTTTCTCTTTTTGTAAAATAGCAGTGAATTCCGAGGGATGATTGATATTATGCAAAAAAAAATAGATGTTAAGCAACAGGCCCAGCAGAAAAATCAGCAGAAGCCATAAAATGGTTTTTTTATTTTGCAGTTTGATTTTCATTTTTTACTTTGTCCAGTACTGCATTGATAAATTTATAATCATCCCGGTCTGAATATATTTTGGCCAGCACTATAGCCTCGTCTATGGTTACTTTGGCCGGTATTCCCTGCAGATAGATAAGTTCGTAAATAGCAATACGCAGTATAGCTTTATTGGTGGCCGCTATACGGCTAAACTCCCAGTTGCGGAGTTTGGGAATAATAGTGTTATCTATAAGCTTAATGTTTTTAACTGTACCGCTGATAATTTTTTTGGCAAACTGTTTGGTTTTGGCAGTGTGTCCGCTGTTATTATATATTGATTTAAAAAGGTCCAGTATGCTGCAATCTTTATGGAACTGATAGGCATACAGTGTTTCAAATGCCAGTATCCTCCCCTGTCTTCTCTCATTTTGTTTACCGGTTTTGAGCGCAGGTACCTCAACTGCTACCCGTTTACCTGTATTGTGCTTTCTTTGATTGGAAGATTGCCTCGAGGCAATACTTTTTTTCGGCAAGCGGATTTCCCTTTTTAAATTTGAATTATAATTTTTGCAGCAGATTGCTGGTAGCAACAGCAGCAGCAGCAGCTTCGCGGCCTTTATTACCCATTTTGGTACCCGCTCTTTCAACAGCCTGTTCAATGTTATCCACTGTGAGAATACCAAAGGAAACTGCCGCTGTATATTCCAGGGCGGTGCGGGCAATACCGGCCGCGGTTTCAGCAGCAATATAATCGAAATGCGGTGTACCGCCGCGTATGATGCATCCCAGACAAATTACAGCCTGGTAGCGTCCGCTGCTGCAGGCTTTTTTGGCGGCAATAGCGATCTCAAAGGCTCCGGGTACAAAGATAGTATCAATGTTATCTGCTGCTGCTCCATGTTGCAGCAGGAAATTTTGGGCACCGCTGAGTAGTTTTTCCGTTATAAACTCGTTAAAGCGGCTTACGATTATAGCGGTTTTAATTTTTGCGGCTGATAAATCGCCTTCTATCTGCATTAAACCCTCCGAATAATTAAACTGTCATAAAACAGACAAATATGTATACCTAATTTTACCATAAAAGAGTATTTTTACCAATTTAAAACCGTGCTTACGATTTTCACTATAGCAACAGATAAATGTGTGCAGGATCATGTGATTTCAGGATTATAAATCCGTTTTCATATCCGGTAAGCATCTCGTCCTGTTCCTGTTTTATTATAATTTTCATTTTTTACTGTTTCCAGGTTATTTTAACTTAGAGCAGGTATTTTATTAAGGTTTTTTTTAAATTGTTTTAAAATATTGTTTTGATTATTTATATGAGTGGCCGGCCTCCCACGGCAAATAAATTCACTCCGGGATTTTAAAAGATTTTTTTTGTTGGATATATCAAGGAATATTTTGGATTAAAAGTACAAAAAAAAAGAAGAACAAGAAGGTTGCTTTACTGTAGGATATTTTAATAGTAAAATATTTATAGATAAGATATTTACATATATAAGATTTATCAGATATACAAATTTTATAGGAGTTAGTCTATGCCTGTTACTGAAATAAAAAATATGCCGGTAAAGATATCAGATGACCAGGTTATGGAACATCTACAGTATAATACACGCCATGATATTTCCGCACGGATCAGGTCTCATATAGGACGTGCGGTAAACGAGATCAACGAACTTATAGAGCCGCAGGCAGTCTACCGCATATTGCCGGTTGATGACGGAGCTGTTATAGACCGGGACAGAGGGCAGCTTGATTTTAACAGTAAAAATCTGGGTAAAATGATCAGCGACTGCAGCAGTGCTGCGGTTTTTCTTACTACTTTGGGCAGTCAGGTAGACCAGGCGGTTCAATCCAACATCAATACCTGCTCACACTACGGTTATGTTTTAAATGAGGCAGCAGCGTGTGCGGTAGAACAAACAGCTGACTATTTACGCAAGTCTGTCAATAAAAAATTACCCGCTAATGAGCATACTACCTATCGTTATTCGCCGGGTTACTGCGATTGGCATCTTAGTGAACAGAAAAAACTTTTTGACATTATACCCAGCCAGAAACTGGGTGTGGAGTTGTCCGAACATTGTCTTATGAATCCAAGCAAGTCTGTCTCAGGCATTATGGGTATTTATTCCTCAAAAAAAAAAGAAGAGATCTTAAGAAGTATATGCAAAAACTGCAGCAAAAAGAACTGCCCCTACCGCCGTATTTAATTTTAATACTTTAAAATTAATTATAATTGTAATTATAACTTCCGTATAATTAGAAATTTCAGGATTATATATGCCAAAAGAATTATCATCTTCACCGCGTTTTCAGTATGAACCCCTTACGAGGGATGATCTGCGGAAGATCCATGCAAATTCAATGCAGATATTCAGTGAAGTCGGTTTTGAAGTAATGGAACCCCAGGCTTTTGAACTTTTTAAAAATTACGGCGCCAGGACTGACGCTGAAAGCCATAAAGTTTTTCTTACCGAGAAACAGGTAATGGATATCATATCCTCAGTACCGCCCCGGGTTACTCTTTACGGCCGCGATGACCGTCACAATTGTGTTCTGGGCGCAGGTAATGTTTACTATGCTACGGGCGGTACAGCTTTAAATATGCTTGATTATGAAAATAATAAACGGCGGCCGGCTCAGCTGCAGGACCTGGCAGATGTCGTACGTCTGGTGGATAAACTTGACAATATACATGTGCTGCTTTTACCAACCTATCCTAATGAACTGCCGGTTGATGATGTCGATATCAACCGTTTTTTTACCGGGCTTTGTTATACGGACAAGCATATCATGGGCGGAGTTTATACAGCCTGGGGTATAGAAAAAGTTATCAGTATGGCTGAAGAGATAGCCGGGGGCCAGAAAGCATTGCGGGAAAGGCCTTTTATTTCAATGATCACCTGCGGTATCAGCCCGCTTAAGCTGGACAGTAAATACGGCGCCTATATGATTCAGCTGGCTAAACATGGCATACCAACAGCGGTTCCGGTGGAACCCCTGTGCGGTGCTACAGCTCCCATTACGCTGGCCGGTACGCTGGTAATACAAAACTGTGACGGTCTGATCCATATGATGCTTACCCAGCTGGCTAATGCGGGCGCTCCGGCAATTTACGGCAGTGTGGCCACTTCGGTTGACCTGCATGATGTCTCCTACCTTGGCGGCCCGGTAGAAAGCGGTATGATCAATGCCGCCGCAGCTCAGCTGGCCCGTTACTATAGTTTCCCTTATTATTCCACTGCAGGTATAAGTGATACCAAAACCCTTGATACACAGTGCGGTTATGAGACAGCGGTTAATGATCTGTTAGTGGGCCTGGCCGGCGGTGATCTTATTCACGATGCTGCCGGTCTGATGGAGTTTGCGCTTACTGTCAGTAAAGAAAAACTAGTTATGGATAATGACATTCTCGGTATGGCGATGCGGGCTGTTAAGGGCATAACAGTTAATGACAAGACACTGGCTTATAACATTATTAAAAGTGAAGGGCCGGGCGGCAATTTTGTAAGAGAGAGGCATACGCGCCGTTATATGAAAAAAGAACATTATAAACCTACTATTGCTGACCGCTACAGACGCGATCAGTGGGAAGATAGAGGTCATCTTACAACTGCGCAGCGGGCCCATAATAAAGTCAATGAAATCTTAAGCGCCAGTCCCCGGTGCTATCTGGACAGTACTATTGCCCGCCGTATAATAAAAGAATTCCCGGAAATAAAAAATAATCTTTTTCCGGTTTAATTTTTAAAAGTATAATTTAAAAGGATATTGTATGATTATTATTGGTGAAAAAATAAATGCTACCAGAAAGTCGATCAGAAAAGCAATTGATGAAAAAGATAAAAATACCATTGTTGAACAGATCAGGGCCCAGACAGAAGGCGGAGCCAGGTATATTGACCTTAATGCCGGCAATGATGAAGGTAATATAGAGCGGGAAAAAGAGGATCTGCACTGGCTGATTGATATTGCTTTGGAAGCAACAGACAAGGCACTGGCGCTGGATGCCGCTTCTCCGGCTATTGTCAAAGACGCGGCTGAATATCTAAACGGACGCCGTCCCTGGATGTTTAATTCCTTAAAAAACGATACGGAAATGCTGAAAGAATATCTGCCTTTTGCAGCCCGGCATAATGTACCGGTAGTGGCTCTGGCTTTAAGCGGGGAGTCGATACCGGATACGGTTGCTGAACGTCTTGAAAACTGTAAAGCCATCGCTGAGCAGGCCCGGAAAGCAGGTCTGCCGGTTTCCAACCTCTATTTTGATCCCCTGGTTATGCCTATCTCCTCGAATTATAAATACGGTAAGTTAATGCTTGATACGTTAAAAGCTATTAAAAGCGGGATACCGGAAGCCAAAACCACTATCGGTTTATCCAATTTTTCTTTTGGCTTACCGGAAAGGGCAGTATTGAACCGGGCCTTTATTATTGCCGCTATTGTCAGCGGTCTGGATTCTGCTTTCTGCAATCCCAACAGTAAAAATATCAGCCGCGGTATTATTCTGGGCCGGCTTATCGACGGCCAGGACCGGCACTGCCGTAAATTCAGCCGTGCTGTGCGCAGCGGCAAGTTTGTCTAGGATACTGCATGACGGAAAAAACCATGCATAACGGTTTCCGTAAGAGCACCCTGGTAAAGCCGGCCGGCCGTTTGAGCAGAGAACAGGTGGAATCAATCCATCATACTTCCATGACTTTACTGAGCGATCCGGGCGTGGAATGCTACAATGAAAAAGCAGTTGCAATTCTGCAGCAGGCCGGCTGCAGTGTGCAGGATGTAGCCGGTGCTGACAGTTTTTGTAAACAGGTACAAATACCGGCTGGAGTGGTGCAGAAAGCTTTGAAAACAGTTCCGCAACGTATTATAATGGGCGCCCGTGATCCGGCTAAAAAGCTTCTGCTTGATGCGGAACGACCTTCTGTTTATTTCGGTACCGGTTCCGAGACCAATATTTTCCTGGAAACACATTTAAAGGAATATACCTGCAGGGATAATCCTGATGACCGGGTCAGTTTGCCGGTTTATGAAAAAAAACGCGGCTCTGTCAAACGTCTTTGTCAGTCAGCCAAGCTATGTAATGCGCTGGAAAACGTTGATTTTTTTATCAGAAATGTAAATCTGCAGGATGAGGCAATCAATTATGAAAACAAGGATGTCAATGTATTTTTTGCCGCCCTGATGTATATGACCAAACATGTGCAGGCCGGTCTGGTAAATATTGCCAAACTGCAGGATGTTTTAAAACTGGGTAAAATTATCGCCGGCGGGGAAGAGGCATTTAAAGATAATCCGCTGCTCTCTTTTATTACCTGTATTATTAAAAGTCCTCTGCAGATGGTAGATGATACGACAGCCAAACTTATTGCTGTAGCCCGGGAAAATGTACCGGTAGTACTTTCCAGTTCGCCGCAGGGAGGGTCCACAGCTCCGGTAAGAGAGGAAGGTATTGTAGCGATGATCAATGCTGAGATACTTACCGGTATTGTTATTGCCCAGCTGGTAAATCCGGGCACACCGGTTTTATACGGCGCTGTGCCGGTCCGGGCGCGCATGGATAATCTGCATGATCTTTACGGTGCGCCGGAGTTTATTCACTATAATCAGGACTGCGCCCAGATGGCTGCTCATTACAATATTCCCTGTTACTCATCCTGCGGTGTAGGCGACGCAAAAGTGCCGGGTCTGCAGGCCACTATAGAAAAAGTTTTTTCCCAGCTGGAAGTAGCCCGCGGCGGCGCGCAGTATATACATTATGCTTTTGGTTTGCTGGAAAAAACCAACCGTTTTTGTCCGCTGCAGGCAGTGCTGGATAATGAACATATATCTATAATTAAAAATATACTGCGCAGAGCAGAATTTGACCGTAACGATACTGAGGCTGCCTTGAAAGAGATAAAGCAGGTTTGTGCATCTCCTACCAGATTATTCGCGCGTTATATGCGTAAAGCCTATCGTCAGGGACTGGTTTCCCCTGACTATGCTTTTGCCGCTACAGGTGAGGAAGACAGAGTTATTTACAAAGCCTGGCAGAGACTGCAGCAGATTTTAAACGGTGATAGCGAGAGATTATCTGAAGAGATAATTCAAAGAATATATAAAGAGGTACCGGGTCTGCTCGCTAAAGATTTTTTTAATATATAATTTTAAAAAAACTAAAGGAGAAACAACATGGAAGAAAAAGAGCTTTTAGAAAAAATAAGAGAGAATGTAATTTCCGGCAGGATCGATCAGGAAGATGAGGGTCTTGAAGGAGATATGGAAGGCCAGCCCGGTGTTACGGAACTGGTAGAGCAGGCTATTGAAAATAAAATATCTGCGGATAAAATATTATCAGAGGCAATCAATCCCGGTATGGAGGAAGTTGGTAAAAGGTATGAAAACGGGGATTTTCTTATACCTGATATGCTGGCTGCAGCTGAATGTGTGGGCGAGGCCACCAAGATCCTTAAACCATTGCTTTTGGAAAACGCTGCTGAAGGCAAGGGCAAATTTATACTGGCAACTGTTGAAGGCGATCTGCATGATATTGGTAAAAATATTGTTTCCACCATTGTTACCGGAGCCGGCTTTGATATAACAGATCTGGGAGTCGGTGTTAAAGCGGAAAAAATTGTCGAAGCTGTGAAAAACAGCGGCGCAAAATATCTGGGTCTTTCCGCTTTGCTTACTACTACTATGGGACGTATGCAGGAGGTAATAGAAATGCTCGAAAAAGAAGGTCTGCGTCAGCAGGTTAAGGTCCTGGTCGGCGGTGCACCGGTTACAGCTGAATATGCGAAAAAAATCGGTGCTGATATCTACTGTGATGATGCTTTTGACGCTATTCATAAACTGGAAAAGACTTAAGCTTTTTGTTTGAGGAGTGCTGAATGGCAAGAGGGTTTAAAGCAGACAGGCGTGACTTTTTAAACAAAGAACAATGCCGTCTTTTGCACGAAAACAGCTGCCGTTTACTGGCGGAAACCGGTATAGAACTGGAGCAGGGCAGGGCTGTTGATATTTTCACAGGTGCCGGAGCTTCATATGAACAGGGCCGGGTAAAGATCCCCGCCCGGCTGGTGGAAGATACTCTGACCAGGATAAATAAAAATTTTTCGCTCAAGGGAGCAGTACCTGAAAATAATTTAAACATCAGTGCGGAAAATCCGGTAAGTTATTTTGGTACCGGCGGCCAGGCGCTTAATGTCCTTGATTATAAAGATGGCTCTTTTTGTAAAAGAGAAGCGGTTGGTAGTGATCTGGTTAACATTATTAAAATATGCGAGGAGCTTGATAATGTTGATTATATTACCCGTCCGGTAGAACCGGATGTAGCCCGGGAACGTATTGATATAGAAAAGACAAAGATATTTCAGGCTAATACACGCAAACATATCAATCTTGCCAATCTGGTTGTAAAAGAAAAACTGCCGGAAATACTGAAGCTGGTTAAAGATAAAGAGCTCATCTCATTTATATCCTGTGTGCCGGTAAGCCCGCTTAAACTGGAAAAAAATACAGCGGAAAAATTTATTGACATAGTTAACAATGACATTGCTGTAGCTATTTCCAGCTGCCCGCAGGCCGGTATGACCGCTCCTCTGTCCGAACCGGGAGAACTGCTGCAGGTAAACACAGAACTGTTGGCAGCAATTATACTGGCCAATCTTATCAAACCGGGCGCGCGGGTTATGTACCGGGGTATACCCATAACCTCCAATCTTCATCTTGATAATTCGCCCCGCTGGAGTCAGCCGGACAGTATAAAACGGGTAGCTGCTATTACCTCCATGACCTATTTTTACGGTGTACCATGCTGCGGTACTTGTGCTGTAGCAGATGAAAAAGAGCCGAATGCGCAGAATATAAGTGAAAAAATATTAAGCTGGACCATGGAACTTGCCTCCGGAGCGCAGTATATTAACAGTGCTTTGGGAATGATGGAGCAGGTTATGACTGTATCCCCGGAGCAGTACATAATTGACGATATGCTTATCACTATGCTTAAAGAGGCTTTTACTGCAGCAGCAGGTTTGGAAAACCGGGATTTGCGTCAGATTGTGACTGCCACCGCGGCTAAAGGGTTTTCAGCTTTGGGAGCGGTCTGTAATGATGAGATTACAGCAGAGATTAATAAAAGACTGGATTTTATCTTTACCGAAAGAGAGGCTTATAACAGGGAAAGCCTGGAAAAACAGTTGCTTTTGATCCAAAAAGCGGTCCTTTCCGGTAAAAGCAGTGCTGTTTTTATGCGTAAATCCAGGGCAGGATTGCGTAAAGGGTTTCTTTACGCAGGAAACCGGATAAGTGGTAAACTTGACCTGCAGAATATAATAAAGAAAAAAGATAATATTTTAAATAAAGGTTAATCAGCCGGGGTATAAAAATGGATATTATAAAAATAATAAACAGAGTAGAGGACATTGACCTGAAAATCACTGATAATCTGGATAAAATTACACTAGCTGTCTCTTATTTTTCCAAAAAATTAAAGCAGAATTTCGGGCTTAATTCTTCACAGCTAACCTGTTTGTATATTTTATCAGCCCGGAATGCTGTCTCTTTACATGATTTGAGTAAAGAAACCTATCTTTCTCCCAGCATGATAACCAATGTTATAGATAAACTGGAGATAAAAAAGCTGGCAAAACGACGGCCCAGCAGGAAAGACCGCCGTAAAATCTTGGTAGAACTGACCGCAGAAGGTAAAAAGACGGTTGAAAAGGCTCCGCCGGTTTTACGTTATAAACTTTTGGCAGAATTGAGCAAAATCAGGCACCAGGAAAAAGAAAAAATCAACGCGGCTTTATGCAAACTGATTTCCTATATAGCTTTTGAAGAAACTGCTCCTGTTTTAAATAAAAAAGCTGCCAAAGATTTAAGTGCTTTTAAAGAATAGGTTAAGCTCTATCAGTTTCCTGTTTATAGAAAACTTTCATTAAAAATTTATATTCCAGTTCCAGACATTTTTTTATGGTATCCGCCCGGCGGAAGCCATGCTGTTCATGGGCAAAAGTGTGATATTCAACATATATATTTTTATTTTGCAGGGCCTTAACCATCATCCCGGCCTGGGTCGGGGGTACGACTTTGTCCTCCAGTCCCTGAAAAAAAATTACCGGACACGACAGTTTATTAACATGTTTCAGCGGAGAACGCTTTTCATATTCTGCTGCGGCCTCCGGACAGGGGCCAATGAGGTGATCAAGATAATGGGCTTCAAATTTATGAGTTGCTTCAGCTAAAGCTTTTAAATCACTGATACCGTAGTAGCAGATTCCCGCCTTGAAAATATTTTTCAAGGTCAAAGCTGCCAGAGTGGTAAAACCGCCTGCGCTTCTGCCGGCAATCGCAATTTTGTTTTTATCTGCCAGATCAACTTTAGCCAGGAAAGAAGCGGCCCGGGCGCAATCCTCTACATCAGCTATTCCCCATTGTTTATTCAGTTTATCTTTGAAATTTTTACCGTAGCCGGTGCTGCCGCGGTAGTTAATATCCGCAACGGCAAAACCGCGGCTGGTCCAGAACTGAATGCGCATATCAAGAGTGTTTAAAGCGGCAGAGGTGGGCCCGCCGTGTGTTTTTACCAGCAACGGCGGGCTGGTATGCGGCGGTGCCTGATAATCCGGATGGCGGGGAGGGTAATAAAAAAGATAAGCTTTATCGTCAGAACCGGTAGTAAAGGGAACATGTTTGGGCCGGGAGATATAAGAGGTATCAAGCTGCAGTTCTGATTTTCGGCGTAAGATAAAACTTTTTTTTTGCTTCAGGTCATATTTTACTACCGCGGTAAACTGATCAGGTTGTCCTGCCTTAAAAAGCAGAAACTGATTGTTTTTTCGGATATATTCAATACTGGTATAGGGCAGATCAATATCGGTCAGGGTCTGCTTTTCATAATCCAGTACAGCCAGCCTGTCGCTGCCGTTTTTAATGTATACTGCAACAACTTTACCCTTCTCCAGCAGGTCATAGGTACGCCGGCCGAAAACCCAGGGCGGTTTGCCAAAGTCCTGACTGGCCGGATACAGACTCTCTGTCTGCCCCTGGTAATAGCAATACAAATTCAGATAGCCGTTGCGGTCTGATACAAAAAACAGGCGGTTGTCCGGTGCCCATTGATTCTGGAAAACAGCTTCGTTTTTATCTCCGGCAATTTTTTGTATATCAGCTGCCTGATGATTTTGATCAACCGCAGCCTGGTAAAGTTTGGTACTGTCCCATGGCATCCGGGGATGGTCCCAGCAGAGATAGCTTACCATATTTCCGTCTCTGTTAAAGCGCGGTGAAGCGTAGAAATCATGCCCGGCGCTGAATATTGTTTTCTGTTTTTTTATTATGTCTAGGCATACCAGACGGTTTATCGGTTCCTTTTGTGTAGCAGTGTGCTCCTCTTCCACAGCAATGAGCCGGTTAGCGCAGATATCCATATCGGCGTAATAATAGGCTCCGGGAGGAGATAAAGCTTCCGGGTTTTCTCCCGGCTGTTGCCGGTAAATACGGCCGTCACTGTCATTAACAAAATAGATGATCTTGTTTTTAACAGTAAAAGCTCCGCCCCCGTATTCATGAACGCGTGTTCTGACATTAAAGCTATCCGGTGTGCACTGCCGGGGCCGGTTATCATTATCAGCTTTCATTATAACGTTACGTCCTTTTTCTTCAGGCCTGCCCTCCAGCCAGTAACAGTCCCCATTGTCCATGACCGTAAGTCCCAGTCGGATCGTTTTTTTAACAATGGAATCCGGCGTAACCGGGGATTGCCATGTACCGTATGGTTTTATCTGAGCCATATTTATATATGAAACTAAAATTTAAATTTAGAATAGTATCCGGTTTGCAGACCGGTTGTCCTTTTTAACAGCAAGCAGTAAACAGAAACAGTAAAAGATTATTCTTCTTCTAATAGTTCTTCAAAGTATTTATATCTTATATCCAGCGGACTGATATATTTGATAATCCCGGCTGTTTTATCATAAATTCCCACCATAGGCGCTTTCTGATATTCTTTTTCTTTTACATAGCTTTGTATTTTGGGATAAACTTTCTGGATACCGAGCATAATGGATATGGATACTATATTTTTATACGGAAACTCACTGTAAACAGAGGGACCGCCCGGATATTCGCTTACGCTGTATCCGCTTTCCATATTTTCGATCTGATCAGCAGCTTCTTCAGTTACTATGCAGCCGCAGACACTGCGCAGTTTGCTGTCCTCGGTATTTTCAGGATTGTCATAGTAGATGCCTATACCGGCACTGCTGGCGATCTTTTTCTCTTCCAGAAAGCTGTAAACATCTTCCATTACTTTTCCGGTTTCTTTGTAGGGTCCGATATGTTTCTGATAAACAAAATACATGGATGGAATCTCTTTTTCAGATACGCTTATCTCTTTGAACAGGCCGGAATAGACGAGTACGCCGCCGATTATTAGAATTATTATTAATAAAAAGTAAAATATTTTTTTCATAATTTCTATCCTTTTGTATTTTTAAATAGTGTAATATAAACTAACATGAATTGCAACTTTTTTTTGCTTATCCCTTTAGCAGGTAAGATGGAAAGCTCCGGCTACGGCTGTTTCTTCCTGTTTTTTTTTATTAAAGGCGGTAACTGCTGTCCCGGTTTTTTCAATGATAACCTCCATCCCCCTGACGGCAAGTTGTTTTTTAACCCGGGCCGGAACCTGCATTACACCAAAAGCACCGGTGCCTATAACCAGACATTGAAGTGAATAGCAATCCAGTATGGTTAAATCTTTAACAGATAGCTGATGACCTTTTTGCCGCCGCCAGTTGGATTGTATCCTGTCCGGCAGTATAATAAGGTCAGCAGTATATTTATGGCTGTTGATAATCATTTGCCCGAATTTATAACTTTCGATCATAATGAATAATTTTATTTATTTCCGGCAGGCATAATATAAACCGGTTTTTCCTTTTTCTGACACTGTATAATTTTCTGTATCTGCGAACCGTTAAAGGCGCCGATAACTACCGTACCTATATCCAGGGAAACTGCCTGCAGATAAATATTCTGAGCGGCATGTCCGGCTTCCATATGTACATATCTGATGCCGCGCCGTCCGTATTTTCCGGTAGTGCGTTCGTATATGCATGTAAAAATAAAAGTAACCGCACTGTTTAAAACACTTTGCTGGTTCAAGGCGGCCTGGCTTAACCGGCTGTTAAAGCTGCCCTTTACAACCTTCTTTAATTTATGACCGGCAGGTATATATTTATAAATACCCGGCTGCAGATCTTTAACCCGGTTGACAGCTATATAT
>CAZFAK010000063.1:0-3043 GCA_964517045.1 uncultured Spirochaetia bacterium
TTTTGCGGTGTTTTATAGATATAACCCCGGCTTATCATCTCTTTGAGTATACGCAGCAGGGTGGCCTGGGCCAGTCCCAGCTGGCGGGCAGTTTCTTTAAGGGATATTTCCCTGCGGCCCGGTTCACTGAAAAAGTCAACTACGTGTAAAACTCTGGCTGCAGATGTCTCCGGAGATAGTTTCATATATGAAATCAACTTCCTTATATAAAATTATACACCGGAATTTTAAATTTGTCAAATTATATGATAAATTTTGCTGTTATCAGGGAGGTAATATATGAAAAATTATCGGGAAGAATTATGGTTTAATGTACCGGGCCGGCGGGCGTTTATTAATATTACGCCCAAGGTGGAAAATGCTTTGGCGCAAAGCGGAATAACCGAGGGTCTTATTCTGGTAAATGCCATGCATATAACAGCGTCAGTGTTTATCAATGATGATGAACCGGGTTTACATCAGGATTATGAAAAATGGCTGGAGGAGCTTGCTCCCCACGCGCCCTTAAGCCGTTATAAACACAACAATACGGGTGAAGATAACGGTGACGCGCACCACAAACGGCAGATAATGGGCCGCGAAGTTGTAGTGGCTGTAACCGGCGGCCAGCTTGATTTTGGCCCCTGGGAGCAGATTTTTTACGGTGAGTTTGACGGCGGCCGTAAAAAACGGGTTTTGGTTAAGATTATAGGCGAATAACTGATTTTATGATATAATGTGCACCCTTTTAACACAAAATTTTTAATTAGGACCAAATAATGTTTAACAAAGATAATGAATGGACCTTTGTCTATGATAATTTTGATCCGGAGCGGGAGCTGCACCGGGAGGCTCTGCTTACCCAGGGTAACGGCTATTTCGGCACCAGGGGCGCTCTGGAAGAGGTATCTGCCGGAGAACAGTACTATCCCGGCACCTACATGGCTTCCCTTTATAACCGTCTTATATCCAAAGTAGCGGATAAAGATATAACCAATGAAGATTTTGTTAACTGTCCGGACTGGACCCTGATCAATCTCAGTATTAACAACGGGCCCTTTTTCAAACCTGAGGAAAATGAAATTCTGGACCTTAAAAGAGAATTAAATTTTAAAACCGGCATTTTATCCAAACAGCTGCGTTTTAAGGACCAAGAGGGCCGGATTACTGCTGTGACTTCCAGCCGTTTTATAAGTATGGACAATTTTCATCTGGCCGGTATCTCCTATAAGGTTACAGCGGAAAACTACAGCGGCAGTATAACCATCCGTTCCGGCCTTAAAGGTGATATTATTAACTACGGGGTCGCGCGTTACCGGGAGCTGGCTTCCAGGCATCTGGAGCCGGTTAAGGAAGAGGCAGGCGGTAAAGAGCTGCGGCTGACAGTAAAAACCAGTCAATCCGGTATTTATATAAGTGAACATGCATCCCACAAAGTGTATAAAGACGGCAGTCTGCAGGATATTTCCGGCACTGCTGCTGCGGACAAGGCTGCTCCTGTTGTTAATTATACTTTAACTCTTGAAAAGGGCAGCAGTGCTACTGTGGAGAAAATGGTTGCTGTTGTTAATTCCCTCCACACAGAGGAGGATACTGCTGAACTGGCTGCCGGACAACTTGCTGCTGCCGGGGATTACCAACAGGAAGCTGAGAAAAGCAGCCGGGCCTGGGATAAGATATGGCAGGATATGGATATCAATATAAGCGCTAATGCGGAACTTACCAAAATTCTCCGTTTTCATGCTTATCATCTAATGATCACAGCTTCCCCGCATAATACGCAGCTGGATGCTGCTGTACCGGCCCGCGGTCTGCATGGCGAGGCTTACCGCGGTCATATATTTTGGGACGAGATGTATATTCTGCCCTTTTTTATATGGCATTATCCGCGCGTGGCCCGGTCTCTGCTTATGTACCGCATACGCCGGCTGGATGAAGCACGGGCCTATGCCCGGGAACACGGCTATAAGGGCGCTATGTATCCCTGGCAGAGCGGCAGTGACGGCCGGGAAGAGACCCAGGTTATTCATTTGAATCCCAAGTCAGGGGAATGGGGTCCTGATTACAGTTCGCTGCAGCGCCATGTATCTTTGGCTATCTTTTTTAATATCTGGAATTACTATAAAAACAGCGGTGATACGGATTTTCTTGCTGAAAACGGAGCTGAGGTTATGCTGGAGATAGCCCGCTTCTGGGTAAGTATGTGCACTTATAATAAAAAAACGCAAAAATACGAGATTCATAGGGTGATGGGCCCTAACGAGTTTCACGAAAAGATGCCCGGCCATGAGGAGGGCGGTCTTAAAGATAATACCTATACCAACTTTCTTACTTCCTGGGCACTGGACCGCTGTCTGGAACTGCAAACCATTCTGCCAGAGGAAAAATATAAGCAAATCAGCAGCGCGATCGGTCTGGCGCAAAGCGAGACAGATAAATGGAAAGAGATCAGCGCTAATATCAATATCCCCCGCAACGGTAAGCTGCTCGATCAGTATGACGGTTTTATGAAGTTAAAAGAACTTGACTGGGAAGCCTACCGTAAAAAATACAATAATGATATCGGCCGTATGGACCGTATCCTTAAAGCAGAAGGTGCTTCTCCGGATGAGTTTCAGGTGAGTAAACAGGCTGATCTGTTAATGATCTTTTACGTGCTGCCTTTTGGTGAGATCATGAGACAGTTTAGCAAGCTGGGTATTGATTTTACCATGGAGGATCTGAAGGCAAATTATGATTACTATCTTAAACGAACTTCCCATGGCTCAACCCTGAGTCTGATAGTGCATGCTTATCTGGCAAAAGTTATAGGCAGCAGCGAGTATGCCCGCCAGTGGTACAATAAAGCACTAACTGCTGATATTGATGACATACAGGGCGGTACCACCAAAGAGGGTATCCATACCGGTCTTATGGCCGGGACCCTGGTTATGCTTACCAAGGGGTTTGCCGGGGTGGAAACTGATTCCGGAGTGCTGGAGCTTAGTCCGGATTATCCTGCTGAGTGGGGCACTATCTCCCTGCCGGTTTTTTTAAAGGGAGACCGGTATGATCTTAAGCTGAA
>CAZFAK010000063.1:3053-13394 GCA_964517045.1 uncultured Spirochaetia bacterium
ACAAAGTTAAAGAAACAAAAATAATTCAAAAAGACAATGAAGTAAGTATTTTACTTACCTCTTCTGTTAATGCTACCCAAAAAATCTTTATCAGGGATAAGGAATACAGTATCAAAGCAGGCGAAACATTCAGTATTACTTTATAAAAAATAATTATAGCCAAAGGAGAAAAAATGGACATTAAAGGAGTTATATTTGATCTGGACGGTGTTATTTTGAGTACGGACAATTATCACTATCTGGCCTGGAAAAAGATGGCTGATAAAGAGGGTATTTATTTTGACAGGGAGATCAATGAGCGGCTGCGCGGTGTAAGCCGTATGGCCAGTCTGGAGATTATCCTGGAGAAAGCGGAGCGCGAGTACACAGATGAAGAGAAAAAGGAACTGGCAGAGTATAAAAATAACATCTACCGGGAATCATTAAAGGAACTCTCCCCGAGCGAGATTTTTTCCGGTGTAATGGATTTTCTTGATTTTCTGCAGGAGAAAAATATTGCTGTAGCAGTAGGTTCTTCCAGCAAAAATACAAAATTTATTCTGGAGCGGGTACAGCTTACGGAACGTTTCAAAGGCGCGGTAAGTGACGGCACCAATATCACTAAAAGTAAACCTGATCCCGAGGTTTTTATTAAAGCTGCGCAGATGATCAATGTTGCACCGGAAAACTGTCTGGTTCTCGAAGATGCTGATGCCGGTGTGGAAGCAGCTAAAAACGGCAATATGATAGCTATGGGCATCGGCCCGGCCCAGGCGCATCCGGACTGTGATCTTAAAGCAGAGGATGTACGCTCTATTGACCGTTCCATATTTAACTGAAAGTGCCGCAGGCTCTGGTCAGAGGCCCGGTATACAGCTGTGGTTTGTAACCGGAGCCTGTTTTTAGAGTAATCTATGCGTTATCTTTTTTTTACAGGCTGTCTTTTTTTTTTAATAATCTGCTCCTGTGTTGACAGCAGCCGCCGGCTGCAGGTTTTTTTACCTGTATCAGACCGGGAAAAGGAGTTTTTAGAAACAAATATATTCTCTGCTTTTACAGAAAAATATGCCTGTTCTGTAAACCTGGTTACAGATTACAGGGTTGACTTAAAAAAAAAAACTGTAACTGCGGCTAATGATGATCAGTGCAGGCTTGACCTGCTGGCCGCAGACATTATGCAGGTGCAGGGGTTGACCCGGGACAGGATTATAGCGCCGGTAAAAGAGCTGGCCGCGTTTAAAGTGCCTTTTTATCCGGCTCTGCAGCAGAAAGCAGGTGCGGATAATGGCCTTTCTTTTGTTTTTTTCCGTCCCCGTCTTCAGCTTTTATATTATCATAAAAAAAAACTACAGGGCAGCGGAGTTAAGCCCCTGCCTGACTGGGCTGCTTTTTTGAAAAAAGCCCGGCTTTGGAGCAGAGAAAAGGGACCTAACCGGGTAATGATCAAAGGCCCGGGTAAAGAGGATCATCTCTGGCAGCTGTGTGAATATATTATCCAGGCCGGAGGTGATCCGTTTGTTTTTAATGATCAGGGATGTAAGCAGGCCTTTGCCTTTTTCCGGAAATTATGGCCGCATCTGGTACATCCTCCGGAACAGGACAGGAATGACAACCGGCTTCAGCTTTTTAGAGAGGGCAGGATCTATTTGATGCAGGTTTCCTCTGTCTGTTATTCCCAACTGGCACAGGAGACCGGCTCTGTTGCTGTGGGCTGCAGCCCGCGGGGTCCGGCTAATGCCGCCCATCTCATAGGCGGCGAGGTGCTGGCCATACCGGCGGCCAGCACAAAAAAAAAATTAACTCTACAGTTTATTCGTTTTATGTTAAGCAGGGATATTCAGAGTGCTTTGGCGCAAAAACTGAAATGGCTGCCGGTGCGTCAAGATCTGGTATGGTTTAATAAAACCTCTTTGGGAAAAGCTGTCAAACAGAGTATGCAAAACGGTATCTGGCCCCGGCCTGAGTGGGCTGAAGAGCAGTTCCGGCGGCTGTTTCAGGAAGCCTTTGCCAGGATAGTTACCGAACACGAACCGCCGGCTTTACTGGTGCAGTTTCAAAGCCGGATGCGGAAAATCACTGACCGGAACAAAAAGAGCGCAGCGCCAAAGTAAGCTGTTTTTATAGCGGCTTTATATTTTTTTATGCAGCGTTTTATTTAGATTTTTTTTAAAAATTAAAAATACAGCTTATTCCATATTATTAATTTTCCGGGTAAAATCTTCTATTTCGCGGAAATAGCGCTCTTTAAAAGCAGAGGCTATTTTCTCAATGCTTATACCGAAATTTTCCTGCAGCTCCCGGTCAATAAGCTGTTTAAGTTCCGCAGTGCTGACCGGTCCGGGCAGTTTTGCATATAGATCATTGCAGAGCCGGTCGTATTCATTGACAGGCGTTTTGCCGTCAAGCAGACCGGCCGGGTCCCATTTTTCTATCTCTTTTTTTAGGGTAATAAAATCCATACTATCCTTTAACACGGCAGCGGCGGCTGCTTAGCAGTATTATCAAAAGTATAAGCGGCAACAGCAGTTCTGCCAAAAGCAGAATAATCATTTCCCGGTGAGTTGTCAAATGCAGAAAATTAGCAGTACTGTAGTTTAATTTTTGCAGCAAAGGAAAATTTTGATAAAGCTTCTGTATGCGCGGCAGGATAAAAAAGAGTTTACTAAAATATTTAGCGAAAGCCGCTATAATGTCTATACTTAAAAGCACTACCGGCAGCAGGAATATATATTTTTTTTTGAGCATCAATACCTGGACAGTGATATAGCCGCCGGCCAGTAAAATTTTAAGAAAATAAAATATATAATTTAGATTGCGGTAGCCGGAAACAGTCATGCTGTAAGGACGGCTTATCCCGGCCGGCAATTGTTTAAGTAGAAGAGAGAGGCCGCTGAAATATACAGTATACAAAAGCGGTACGAGCAGATACAGGGCGCTGATCAGTACCAGCAGGAAAATTGTCCCGCCGGTAACTTTGCCGGTATCAGTATTCATCTATGGCGCGTGAGAGCAGCATGCAGAAAAGATCAAGGTCGCGGGTAAAGGCCAGTACCGGGTTGTAACCTTTATCTTTCTGGATCTCGACACCGTCACTGTAGGGGGTGAGGTCAAGAATACGGTTAAGCCGTATGGTTTTGTTTTTACGTTCTCCCATAAAGATAAGACGTTTATTGGTCAGGTACAGATCCCCTTTGTCTTCCAAAGCTATAACGTCCTGCTGTACACGGCTTACGCCGAGATCACCTGCGCGCCAGTAGATTCCTTTTATGATGCGGATACGGGCAGTAGGTCCGCCATAGCGGATACGGCGGGTTACGGTTTTTTTTTTATAAAATTCAGCGGTAGTATAAAAATAGGCTTTTTCACCTCTTTTTAATTTGATATCAACCTTGATCTCCGGCAGCTCGCCGTTTTCTATTAGCCAGAATAATTTAAATTTATTAAGCCGGTCTGAGTTGAGACTGGTATCCGGCAGCGGTATATCCAGGCTGGCAGCCAGTTTTTTTAGCTGGTTTATCTCGTCCGGGGAGAGACGCTGGTCTGCAGTAAGCAGTTTTTGAAAGTCGCGGTAATAAGCAGCAGTTGTATTTTTATAAATAGACGCAGCTGTATGCGGTTCAAGCTGCAGTTCCTGCTCCAGCTGCCGCAGAAACTCTTTTTCCGCTGCAGATATTTTACCGTCCTGCAGCACAGCGTCCAGTTCTTTTTGATAGAGAGCTGAAGCAATTTCCTTGTGCATTCTGGCAGTAGTTTTTTCCTGCAGGCCGAAAAGTTTTTTTATATGTTTAAGCTGGTTTATCTCCCGGCCGGAAAGTTTTTTATCCTTTAAAAAGAAAGTAAGTATTTTTTTATAAAAGTGCTGTAGCTCATTTTTAAATTTACGGTAAATATCTATTTTATATTTCCGGCAAACAGCATCCAGCTGATCAGACGAAAGATCGTTTATATGGTCAGCCGTGGCCAGCAGGTTATTTATTTCTATAATAGCATTAGCCTGCGGTTTTATTTTGAAAAGTCTGTGGAACAGGTTTCCCGCGGATAACGGTTTATGTTTAAAAATTTTTTTTACATCATCTGACATAGATGCTCCTTTCCTGATAATAATATTTTATTTATCGTTTACAGCAGCCAGGGCGCTCTCTTTATCAGGAAAAACCTTTAAGATTTTTTTAAACTCCATAAGGCTGCTCAGATCGCTTAATTCCTGATTTAAAGCACACATGAAGATTTCATTTTTTTTATCATTATCTTTCATGGTTTTCAGTGTTTTTAAGACCACCTCCCAGCCTTTGTGGAAGATATATTCGGTATTGCCAAGATCCAGTATGATGTTTGCCGCCTGGCTGTGCTTTTGTAATGCTTCAGCCAGGTCTGCGGCAGCTGCCTCAGTATTGAGCATGCCCCGGATAGAGATGACAACCGCTTTCCCGTTACTGGTGTCTGCATTTATTTCCAGTTTTTCCGCCATAATTAATCCATATTTTATTTTTTTGTGCATAAATTTTAACCTGATAATGTAAAATTTGACAGTCATTTTTTTACATTGTAAAATTTTTCATCGGTTTAACTACTGAAATCAATAATAACAGGATAGTAACAATATTATGCAAAAAAAAGGCGCCCTAGCTCTGGCTTCAGGGGAATATTTCAGCGGCCTAAGTTTTGGTGCTGACGGAGAAGCATGCGGCGAGGTGGTTTTCAACACCAGTATGAGCGGCTACCAGGAGATAATAACGGACCCCTCCTATTTTGGTCAGATTGTCACCATGACTTATCCGGAGATAGGTAATTACGGTGTAGCAGAGGAAGCTATGGAGTCAGACCGGATCCAGGCCGGGGGGTTGGTGGTAAAACATTACAGCAGCTGTTACAGTAACTTCAAAGCGGAAAAAAGTCTGGGCCGCTTTTTAAAAGAGGCCGGCGTAGTAGCCATACAGGATGTTGACACGCGCCGTCTTACCCGTATTATCAGAGACAAGGGAGCGCAGAAAGCGGTTATTTCCACTGCTGATCTTGATAAAGAGAGCCTGGTTAAAAAAGCCTGCCAGTCACCCTCTATTGAAAATGTTGACCTGGTTAAAGAGGTAACCACAGACAAACCTTATATTTATAACAAACAGTCCGGAGGAAAGGCCCGCTACCGCATTGCCGCTTATGATTTTGGTATCAAGCTTAATATACTGCGCTGTTTTGCCGCCCGGGATTGTGAGATTAAAGTTTTCCCTGCCTCAGCCCGGCCGGAAGAGGTGCTGGCTTACCAGCCGCATGGTCTGTTTTTATCCAACGGCCCCGGCGATCCGTCAGCCGTACCCTATGTATTGGACAACGTTAAAGCGCTTTTGCATAAGCTGCCGGTTTTCGGCATCTGTTTCGGGCATCAGATACTGGCACAATGCCTGGGTGCTTCTACCTACAAATTAAAATTCGGACATCACGGCGGCAACCAGCCGGTGCGGGAAAACGCCAGCGGCCGCATTCTGATCACTGCTGAAAACCATGGCTTTGCTGTTAAGGATCTGCCGCCGGAAGTGGAAGTGGACCGGGTTAATCTTAATGATCAAACTATAGAAGGTATCAGCCATAAAAAGCTGCCGCTTTTTTCCATACAGTGTCATCCGGAGGCCTCGCCCGGCCCGCATGACAGTACCCATTTGTTTGATATGTTTATAAAAATGTTTAGAGAAAAATAATATGCCACGCAGAAATGATATAGATTCCATATTGGTAATAGGCGCCGGACCCATCATTATCGGGCAGGCTTGTGAGTTTGATTACTCCGGATCCCAGGCCTGTAAGGCTTTAAAAAAAGACGGTTTCCGGGTAGTGCTGGTTAATTCCAATCCGGCCACTATTATGACCGATCCGGAGACTGCGCACAAAACTTATATAGAGCCCATTACACCGGAGGTAATCAAAAAAATAATTATAAAAGAAAAAGTCAGTGCAGTATTGCCTACCATAGGGGGCCAGACCGGATTAAACGCAGCGGTTCAGGTTGCGGAAGACGGTTTTTTACAAAAACATAATGTTGAGCTTATCGGTGCTGATATAGAGGCTATAGAAAAAGCCGAAGACAGGGACAGCTTCTGTAAAGCAATGCATAAAATAGGCTTGCAGACTACCAGATCCGGCATTGCTTACTCTCTGCAAGAAGCAATGGCTATTATTAAAGATATTGCCTTTCCGGTTATTATCAGAGCTGCTTATACTTTGGGCGGTACCGGCGGCTCGATTGCTTATAATCTGGACGAGTTCAAAGAACTGGTACAAAAGGGCATAGATCTTTCCATGGTTGGCGAGGTAATGATCGAACAATCAATTCTGGGCTGGAAAGAGTATGAACTGGAAGTAATGCGGGATACCAGAGACAATGTAATTATTATCTGCTCCATAGAAAACCTTGATCCCATGGGTATTCACACCGGAGACAGTATAACAGTAGCCCCCCAGCAGACTTTGTCTGATAAAGAATACCAGCGTCTGCGCGATATGTCGATTGCTATTATCAGGGAGATCGGGGTTGAGACCGGCGGCTCCAATATACAGTTTGCTGTCAACCCGGAGAACGGAGAGGTTATAGTTATCGAGATGAACCCGCGCGTATCCCGGTCCTCGGCCCTGGCGTCCAAAGCAACCGGTTTTCCCATTGCCAAAATAGCGGCTCTGCTCGCTGTAGGTTATACGCTGGATGAGATAGCCAATGATATTACACGGAGCACCCCTGCCAGTTTTGAACCAATGATAGATTATGTAGTAACCAAAATTCCCCGTTTTACTTTTGAAAAATTCAGTTCTTCTGCCAGTGAGCTGGGCATTCAGATGCGTTCTGTGGGGGAGACGATGAGTATCGGCCGTACTTTCAAGGAGTCTTTACAGAAAGGGATACGCGGTATGGAGACAGGCAGGTACGGTTTTGACGGCATCTATTTTTCCTATAAAAAGCTTAACCAGGCGCGGGTAAAGCAAAAAACCCTGGCGGATATGAAAGCTGACATAGATGAAAATATTATTACTGATATTAAACGCAAACTGGAATCCAAAGACTGTAACCGTATCTATTACCTTAAAGACGCTTTTTATGCCGGTCTTGATATGGATGAGATTTACCGGCTTACAGCCATTGATAAATGGTTTCTCGCGAATTTAAAAGAGATTTATGACCTGGAACAGAGATTCTATGGTACTGCTTTAAAATCTTTGGATAAAGAGGCGCTTAGGCAGCTTAAGGCAGCCGGATTTTCCGATTATCAAATAGCTTTTATAACCGGCAGCAGTGAAAATGAGGTACGCGCTTACCGCCAGGAGCAAGAGGTGCTTAATAATTTTAAAATTGTTGATACCTGTGCTGCTGAATTTAAGGCAGAGACGCCCTATTACTATTCCTGTTATGACGAAGAGACGGAAGTGAAGCCTCCGGCAGGTAAAAATATTATAATTCTCGGCGGCGGTCCTAACCGTATCGGCCAGGGCATTGAGTTTGACTATATGTGTGTTAAAGCTTCCTTTGCGCTGCAGGAGATGGGATACCGCTCGATTATGATAAACTCCAACCCGGAGACAGTCTCTACAGATTATGATGTTTCCAATATTCTCTATTTTGAACCGGTTGTTTTTGAAAACGTGATGGATATTGTGGAACAGATGCAGCCCGAGGGTGTGATAACCCAGCTGGGAGGACAGACACCGCTGAATAATGCGCAGCGGCTTGAACAAAACCGGGTGGCCATGGTTGGTACCTCTGCGGCCAGCATAGCTATAGCTGAAGACAGGGAACAGTTTAAACAAATTTTAAATAAACATAATTTTAAACAGCCGGCTAATGCTACTGCTTTTACAGGGGAAGAAGCCTGTAAAATAGCTGCAGATATAGGGTTTCCCGTACTTATACGTCCCTCTTATGTGCTGGGCGGACGGGCCATGGAGATCGTTTACGACAAAGATGAGCTTATACATTATGTCAACCAGGCTATTGATATATCTTCAGGCCAGCCTATACTTATTGATAAATATCTCGAAAAGGCCATAGAGATTGACGTTGACTGTATATGTGACGGTGAGGATGTTGTTATTTGCGGCATTATGGAACATATTGAGGAAGCGGGTATCCACTCCGGCGACAGCGCTTGTATTCTGCCGCCCCAGCATATTCCGGCTGCAGTTCTAAAAACAATAAAAAAACAAACCAGGGAGATGGCCTTTGCCATGAATGTCAAGGGGCTGATGAATGTCCAGTATGCGGTAAAAGATGACACCCTTTATTTTCTGGAAGTAAATCCCCGGGGTTCCCGTACTGTACCCTTTATAAGTAAAGCTACAGGTGTTCCCTGGATAAAATATGCTGTTAAAGTAATGGCCGGCCATAAAATAAAAGATATCAACATAAGGGAAAAAAAGATAAACTATGTAGCGGTAAAAGAAGCGGTATTGCCTTTTGAAAAGTTTCCCGATGAAGATATTTTACTCAGCCCGGAGATGAAATCCACCGGAGAGGTGATGGGTATTGGCATGACGCTCGGAGAAGCATACTATAAAGCACAACTGGCTGCGGGTGTCAGACTGCCGCAAAAGGGGGGAGTTCTGGTTACTGTTAAAACCAGGGATTATCCTGAAGTTATTGAGGTGTCGCGTCATTTGTCAGAACTTGGTTTTACTATCTACTGTACAGAGGGTACGGGAGCTTATCTGCGGAAACAAAAAGTAGAGAACACTTTTGTCCATAAAGTAGGTGACGGCCGGCCTGATATACGCGATCTTATTTTAAACAAAAAGATCGGCCTTATTTTCAATACGCCTATAGGTAAAAGAGAAAAAGCTACCGGTCGTTATATCCGTTTATTGGCCAAACAACATAAAATACCGATAATGACCACTACCGGCGGTATGACAGCTGCGGTGAACGCTATCAGGGAGATGTACAATAAAGACTTTGATGTAAAAGCGATTCAGGATTATTATAAGTGAAGCTCTATGCTTTGATTTTTTTTTATGCTTTATGTACTGTTCTTTTTTCTGTTTCTTTTCCAACTCCCCGGGAAGTATACATACTGGATATCAAGGGCCGGGGTCAGTATAAAAAAAATGAAGAGGCTTCCTGGCAGCCTTTAAAGCGTAAAATAAAACTCGCTGCCGGCAGTTATATACGCAGCGGTCCCCGGTCTTTGATAACTGTCCGTTTTACTGACCGGGGAACTTTATTTATTAAAGACGCCTCTTTTTTACTTATACGCAGAATCAATTTCAGCAAACAGGTCTATCTGCATCTGTATGAAGGTAAAGCGCGCGTGCTGGCTTTCCCGGGCACTGAAAAAGGTTTTTTTAAAATGGAAAGCAGAAGCGGCCGGGCGCTTTTACATAAAGGTGATATGTGTATGCATATTATTAATGGGATTACGCATATCTACCAGTTTGCGGGTTTGTCTGCGGTTAATAATGTTTTTCATAAAGACAAGGATAAAACTCTAAAAAAAGACAGTTATCTTTATATCGATAAAAACCTCTCCCTTTCCAAATTTTTTCAGGTGCCGGACAAGGTTTATAAAGAGTGGGATATTAACCTGGCCCGCTTGCACAAGGGGAAACATCAGGATCTGGTGTTAAGTGACGGCCCTGCTTATACGATGCCCCCTGCTGATACAGCTCCGGCCGGCAGGGGAACAGAGACTGCGGTCACTAATAAAAAAAAGGTTTGTGAAGAGAAAAAGTCCCCCTGGCAGTTTACTGTTAAACATAAACTTAAAGCCGGTTATTTCCGGGAGCCCGGTCCTTCCGGTGATAAAGATTACGGCTACACTTTAAAATCAGGGAGTAAAATACGCAGCAATTTCGGTCACTGGATCAACCTTACTTATATGCCGGAAATTACCTTCGGGCCGTTCAGCGCCGGTTTGTATCTGCCTTTTTATATAGGATTCAGAGAGCAGTTTTATCTGGCGGAAAATTTTTATAACTGGGAGGATTATAATTTTGACATAGCCGGCGGTGACTGGGTAAACGATCTGATAGATAAAGTTATCTATTTTAAGTATACCTACCGTTATTTTACTTTTAAAATCGGCGGTTTTGAGCAGGTGACTTTCGGATCCGGTTATATTCTTAACAGTTATTCCACCATGCTGGAGTTTCCTTCCCGGAGGGTAAACGGGCTGGATATTACCTACTTTAACCGAAAAAAAGGCTTGCGCGCCACCTACTTTAACGGTGACCTCAGTGATAATATTTTATCCGCTTTAAGGCTGGAGCTGTTTCCTTTTTTAACTTTTGGCCAGAGCAGCAATAAAGCATTACAGCAGATAAGCAGTGGTTTTTCCCTGGTGTATGAAAACGACACGGTGCGTAAGGATGTGACCAACAGTCATGGTCTTT